>NZ_JALKFY010000675.1:0-65138 GCF_023242985.1 Frankia sp. Mgl5
CGAGCCCGAAGGTGTTGCTCTCCTCGACGGTGATGACGCCTTCCTTGCCGACCTTGTCCATCGCCTCGGCGATCATGCTGCCGATGGCCGGGTCACCGGCGGAGATGGAGGCGGTGGAGGCGATCTGCTCCTTGGTCTCCACGTCCTTGGCGACGCTGGAGAGCTCCTCGGAGACACGCTCGACGGCGGCCTCGATGCCCTTCTTCAGGCCCATCGGGTTCGCACCGGCGGCGACGTTGCGCAGGCCCTCGCGCACCAGAGCCTGGGCGAGGATCGTGGCGGTGGTGGTGCCGTCACCCGCGACGTCGTTGGTCTTCTTCGCGACTTCCTTGACGAGCTCCGCGCCGATCTTCTCGTACGGGTCCTCGAGCTCGATCTCCTTGGCGATGCTGACGCCGTCGTTGGTGATCGTGGGGACGCCCCACTTCTTCTCCAGCACGACGTTGCGACCCTTGGGGCCGAGCGTGACCTTGACCGCGTCGGCCAGCTGGTTCATGCCGCGCTCCAGGCCGCGCCGTGCCTCCTCGTCGAAGGCAATGATCTTCGGCATGGTGTCTGGGTCCTCCCAGGGGGATGGCAGTTCGATGGCCTGGCCACAACGACGCCCGCGACGGACGGCTCCGACCCGGCCCCCGTGCGAACGGAAGGATGACCAGGAAGCCTCGTCGTTTCAGCCCTTGGCACTCCCATGGGGAGAGTGCCAACTCCTGTTTAGCACTCGGTATGGGTGAGTGCAAGCTCGCCCCCCGTGTCCCACCGGCGTGGCGGCGGGCCCCGAAGGCCTTCCCGCCTGCGGTGACGCTGGCAGGAAATCGGCGTGACCCCAGGCGGAACCGGTGCCGAACAGCCCCATCCGGACCACCCGCCGGACCACCCGCGTACAACCCCCACCCTGCTACGCGCACAACGCCCCCGACCCCACCCGCCAGCCGGACCAGGTTCGTCCCACCCCGCTCCGTTCCTCCCGGACGACTCGGGACTCCTCCCCGGACGACTCGGGACGGCCCACCGTCCGGCTACGGCCCAGTTCGTCTCCGGCCCCGGGCGGCCCACCACTGCTCTCGGCCCAGAACGGTGCCCAACTCCGGCCTCGGGCCCACCGGCCTCGGGCCCACCGGACCGGCTGCCTGGCCCGCGCAGATGTGTGGCGGGTGAGTGAGTCCATGGACTCACTCACCCGCCACGGTTTTCTCGAGTGCCCGAATGGTGGAGATTGGCCGGGGCCGGGGCCGGGGCCGACGCTTCGTCGGGGAGAGCGGGAGGCTAGTCGTCGCCGAGGCCGGCGGCCTCGAACGCGGAGAGCGAAGGCGGGATCGTGGCGGTGGGGCCACCTGTGGAGACCAGCGGGTCGAGGGTCTTCAGCCCGTCGCCGGTGTTGTAGATCACCGTCTCGACGTCCGGGTCGAGGAGGCCCTCGTTCAGTAGGCGGCGCAGGCAGGCGACGGTGACGCCGCCGGCGGTCTCCCCGAAGATCCCCTCGGTGCGGGCCAGGAGGCGGATGCCGTCCACGATCTCGTCGTCGGTGACGTCGGTGATGGCGCCGCCGGTGCGGCGGGCGACGTCGAGGGCGTAGGGGCCGTCCGCCGGATTGCCGATCGAGAGGGACTTGGCGATCGTCGACGGCTTCACCGGGGCGACCGTGTCGGCGCCGCGGGCGTAGGCGGCGGCGACGGGGTTGCAGCCGGCGGCCTGGGCGCCGAAGACCTTGTACGGGGTTGGCTCGACGAGCCCGAGGCGGCCGAGCTCGCCGAACGCCTTGTCGACCTTGGTCAGCAGGGAGCCGGAGGCGATCGGCACCACGACCTGGCCGGGGATGCGCCAGCCGAGCTGCTCGGCGACCTCGTAGCCGAGGGTCTTCGAGCCCTCCGCGTAGAACGGCCGGACGTTGACGTTGACGAACGCCCACTCGTACTCGCCGGCCAGCTCGCTGCACAGCCGGTTGACGTCGTCGTAGTTGCCCTTGATCGCGACGAGGGTGCCGCCGTACACGGCCGTCGACACGGTCTTGCCGGCTTCCAGGTCGTGCGGGACGAGCACGACCGAGCGCAGGCCGGCGGACGCGGCGTGGGCGGCGACGGACTGGGCGAGGTTCCCGGTGGACGCGCAGGCGACGGTGTGGAAGCCGAGCTCGCGGGCGGCGGTGAGGGCCACCGAGACGACCCGGTCCTTGAACGAGTGGGTCGGGTTCGCGCTGTCGTCCTTGACCCACAGGGTGCGCATGCCGAGCTCGGCGGCGAGGCGCTGGGCGGGTCGCAGCGGGGTCCAGCCGGCGTCGAGCGAGACGCGCCGTTCGGCGACGTGCCCGGCGGGCAGCAGGCCGACGTACCGCCACAGGTTGGACGGCCCGGCCTCGATCGACGCCCGGGTGACCTTGCGCAGCCGGTCCTCGTCGTAGGCGATCTCGAGCGGCGCGAAACACTCGACGCAGACGTGGGTGGCCGACAGCGGGTAGGTGGCACCGCAGTGACGACAGGACAGCGAGACGGCGGGGTTGGCGGCGTCCGGGCTCGGGAGAGTGGCGCGCTCGGGCGCGAGAGTCATGCGGAACTCCTCATCTTTCCCGGGAGCCGGCTGCGTCCCGGGTCGGAATTAGCACCTGCCGCGCATGGATGCGACGGTGGTTGCCGGGGCTTCGCTGGGCCGTTCCCTCTGCCCCTCTGGATGAGCCAGATGAAGTTGTCTGTCCGTACTGTAGACCGCGTGCGGACAGGCGTGCACCGGAGTTCCAGCGGTTTGCCGTGTGCCACAGGTGCTTCGATGACACGTCCTGAGGTGGGCTGCGGTCGGGTCGAGGGGCCGTGTGCCCGCGTCACCTGGGCCGCTTGCCGCCGGCCGCGATCTCGCCGGACCGACACCAGGGAGCCCGAAGCGTGAGCGTTCGTGTGGTCTACACCGATCTCGACGGAACGATGGTCGGCCCGCGGGGCTGCTTCTTCCGGGCCGAGGGCGGCGACACCACCCTTGACCCCGCCCGCGCACTCGTCGACCTGCACGACGCGGACATCGCGCTGGTGCTGGTCTCCGGGCGGACGAGGCCGCAGCTCGTGGAGGCCGCCGGGATCTTCGGCGCCGACGGGTTCATCGGCGAGCTGGGCGCGATCATCGGATGGAACACCGGGCTCGACACCGAGATCCTGCGCGGCGCGATGCCCGACTCGTTCGAGCGGGTGCCGGAGAGTCTGCTCGACGAGCTGATCAAGCTGCACCCCGGCCGCCTGGAGCTGCACACCCCCTGGCACACCGGCCGCGAGGTGGACGTCATGCTGCGTGGCCGGATCGACGTCGCCGAGGTGGACGGCTGGCTGGCCGAGTCCGGTTTCGGCTGGCTGAGCATGCGCGACAACGGGCTCATCTCACCGGCGCACATGCCCGATCTCGGCGTGCACCCGCACGTCTACCACCTGGTGCCGGACGGCGTCAGCAAGGGCGACGCCGTCGCGCACGACCTCAGGCGGCGCGGGGTGGACCCGGCCGAGGCGATCGCCATCGGCGACTCCGCCAGTGATCTCGCGATGGCCCGTTCGGTGGGGCGGATGCACCTGGTGGCCAACGCGGTGCGCCACCCGGACATCGCCGCGCTGCTCCCGGCCTACGACAACGTGGTGGTCGAGGACGGCCCGCTCGGCGCAGGTTGGGCCACCGCGGTGCGCGCCGCGCTCGGCGCCGGCTGACCGCGGGCCCCGTCGCGGCGGCACTGCCGGGCGGCATTCCGGCGGCGCGCACCCGCGGTGCTTGCGGGTGGCGCCCCGACAGGGCACCCGATGGCCTACGCTCCGCTGTGTGCGTCACATGCCGGGCATCGGGGAGTTCACGGCGCCCGGGAGCGAGTACCCGGCCCAGGCCGATCTGCTGATCGCGTCGAACCGGGGTCCGGTGTCGTTCGTCGTCGGCGACGACGGCCTGCTGCATCCCCGGCGCGGCGGCGGCGGTCTGGTCAGCGGCCTGGCCCAGGTCGTCCAGGACACGCCCGAGGACGGCCGGGAGATCGTCTGGGTCTGCGCGGCCCTCAGCGACGCCGACCGGCGGGCCGCCCGCTCCGCTCCGGGCGGCCGCATCGACCGCAGCGGCTACGACACCGGCGGCGCCTCGGTGCGGATGCTGGACCTCGACCGCGTGCTGTTCGACCGCGCCTACAACGCGGTCGCCAACCGGACGCTCTGGTTCGTCCTGCACCTGTTGCACGCGCCGGCGACGGAGCCGAGCTTCGGCGCGTCCTTCCGCAAGGACTGGGCCGCCTACGAGGCGTACAACGCGGCGTTCGCGGACGCGCTGGCCGAGCTGGCGGCGCCGGGGGCGTGCGTGCTTGTCCAGGACTACCACCTGACGCTGGTCCCCGCCCGGCTGCGCCAGATGCGGCCGGACCTGCGGATAGCCCATTTCAGCCATACGCCGTGGTCCCCGCCGGAGTACTTCCGGATGCTGCCCGACGACGTGTCCGCGGCGATCCTGCACGGCATGCTCGGGGCGGACCGGCTCGGCTTCCTCGCCCCGGCGTGGGCGGCGGCCTTCCGCGACTGCTGCGCCGAGATCCTCGGCGCCGAGGTGGTGGGCGACACCGTCACCGCCGGCGGGCGCACCGTGCGCACCAGCCTGTACCCCCTCGGAGTGGACGCCGCCGAGCTGCGGGACCGTGCCGCCCGCCCCGACGTCCGTGCCCGCGCGGCCGAGCTGCGCGAGCTGGCGGGGGGCTGCCGCCTGGTGGTCCGGGTCGACCGCACCGAGCTGTCCAAGAACATCGTCCGCGGCCTGGAGGCCTACCGCGAGCTGCTCCGCTCGCACCCGGAGTGGCACGGCCGGGTCATGCACCTGGTGTGCGCCTACCCGTCCCGCCACGACCTGCCCGAGTACCGCGAGTACACGGCGGCCGTCCAGCGCCTCGCCGCCGAGATCGAGGACGAGTTCGGGACGGACACCTGGCTGCCGGTGCACCTGGAGATCAACGACGACTTCCCGCGCTCGCTGGCCGCCATGACGCTCGCGGACGTCCTCGTGGTGAACCCGATCCGGGACGGGATGAACCTCGTCGCCAAGGAGGGGATGGTGGTCTCGGCCGACGGCGGGGTCCTCGTCCTCTCCCGGGAGGCGGGGGCGTGCTCACAGATGGGCGCCGACGCGGTCGTGGTGAACCCGTTCGACGTGACGGCCACCGCGGAGGCGATGCACACCGCGCTGGTCATGCCGGCGGCCGAGCGGCGCGAGCGGGCCCGGCGGCTGGCCGCCGTCGCCGGTGAGCTGCCGCCGCGGGCCTGGTTCCAGGCGCAGCTGGACGAGATCCGCGGCCACGCGCCGGCGGAACCGGACCGCGCCGGCTGATCCGGTTCCCCGGGTCAGGCCCCGAGCGGTCGTCCCGGGTCACGCCTCGAGTCGACGTCGCGGGTCAGGCGCCGAGGCGGTCGGCGAGTACCTCCAGCAGGGTGACCATGCCGGTCGGGCCGCTGACGACCAGATCCGCCCGCTCGCGCAGCACGTCGGGCACCTCCGGGCTGTCGCTGCACACGGTGATCGCGCCCAGGCCGCCGGCCCGCAGCTCGTCGACCGCCTCGAAGGCGGGGAGATCCCCGTAGTCGTCGCCGGCGACGAGGACGGACCGGGCCGCCCGCTCGGCGACGAGCCCGCGCAGGGCACGGCCCTTGTCGTGACCGGGCGGGCGTAGCTCCAGGACCCGCTTGCCCGGCGCCGCCTCGAGCCCGTACTCCTCGGCGAGCCTGGTCAGCGCCGGGGTGAGCGCCGCCAGCGCGGCGTCGGGGTCGGCGGTCCGCCGCACGTGGACGACCAGCGCGTGCCGCTTGTCCTCGACCGACGTTCCGGCCGGCGCGTCGTGCAGTGCGTCCGGCAGTGCCGAGCGCAGCGCCTCCACCCCGGGCAGTGGTTCCGGGGCGGTGGTCTGCCGGGTCTCGGCGTCCCACCGCTGCAGCCCGTACTGGCCGAGGACGAGCAGGTGCCCGAGATCGGTGAACCGCTCCGCCCCGGTGAGCTCGAGGACGGCGTCCACCGGCCGGCCGGTGATGATCGCGACGGTGCCGACGCGGCGGGAGATCCGCCCCAGCGCGGCCATCGCGCCGGGCGCGGGCACCGCGTCGGAGGGCCGGGAGACGATCGGGGCGAGGGTGCCGTCGTAGTCGAGGGCGACGAGCGCCTTGTCCGGCGTTGTCAGCAGGGCGGCCAGGCCGGCGCCGCCGGCCAGGGTGCGCGGGGCGGGGGCAGGCTCGGCGGTGGCGTGGGCACCCGCGGGAGCGGGCGGCGAGGGCGCGGAGGAGTCGGTCACGATCCCTTCCCGGTCACGTCGTTTGTGAGGGATGGTGGCTGCTGGTGGGCCGTTGTCAGGGCTGGTCGTCGGTCGGGAAGTCACGGGTGACGACCAGGATCAGGGTGTCGGTCTCGATGATCCTCGTTTCTGCGCGGGGCACCATGCGCTCGACGCCGGGAACCGTCTCGAGCAGGGTGCGCGCGGCGTCGGCGTCCTCGGGATCGTAGAAGACGGTCGAAACCGGCACGTTGTACTGGCCCAGGTAGTTGCCGACCCGTTCGACCCGGAAGCCGGCCGCCTCCACCCGGTTGGCGGCGCTGTCCGCGAGACCCGCGATCCGGGAGTTGTTCAGCACGACGACAGGCGCGAAGACCTTCGGCGCCCCGGTGCCCGGGGCCGCGGGTGGCTGCGCCGGGGCGGATTGCGGCGTCGGTGACGGCCGCGGGCCGGGTGTCGGGCTGGGCGACCGGCTCGGGGTCGCCCGCTCCGACGGCGTCGGGCTGGAGGAGTCCTCGGGGCGGTCTGCGCCCTGCGCCGGCTCGCCCGAGGGCGCGGCGGGCTCGCCGGTCACCGCCGGGGCGGCGCCGTCGTCGGAGTCGCCGGACCCGTTGAACAGGTTCACCAGCAGAATTCCGGCCAGTACGGCCAGCACGGCCACCAGGGCGGCACCTGCCATGCGCAGGCGGTCACCACCCGGGTGCCGGGAGAAGTCGTGGGAGCCTCTGGGCACGGGCTCTCCTCAGGCGTCGTCGGAACCGTCGTCGCCGGGCTCACCGGCGTCGTCCACATGACCGGCGCGGGCGCGCCGGCGTTGCTCGCGCAACCGCCGCAGTCGGCGGACGAGCATCGGGTCGGCGGCCAGCGCGGCCGGCGAGTCGATCAGAACGTTCAGGATCTGGTAGTAACGGGTTGACGACAGGCCGAACTCCGCCCGGATGGCGGCCTCCTTGGCGCCGGGATAGCGCCACCACTGGCTTTCGAAGGCGAGGACCCGGGCCTCCCGTTCCGTCAGCCCGTTGGCGCCGCGCCCGTTACCGCCGGAGCCACCCTCGCCGCCGCCGGTCGCGCTCCCGCCCGCCGCGCCGCCTGCCGCCGCCTGGCTGGGCCCGGAGTTTTCCGGCCCTGAGCCGGTTGGCCTGGAACCCGCGGGCCTGGAACCTGTGGGCCCTGGATCCGCGGGCCTGGAGCCGGCGGGGCCGGAGCCGCCTGGGCCGGTGTGGCCGGTTCGGCCGCCGGGGCCCGTGTCCGCGGAGCCGCTCCGCCCCGGGCGCGGCGACGAGGCCGGGCCCGGGACACTTCGGCGCCGGGCCTCGGCATGGGCGGCGTCCACGCTGGGACCTCCTTGTGGGCCGCCTCGCTACGGAGGCGCTCAAGCGGGCGTACACGCACCACGGTCGCGTGGTCGCCGCCCACTATTTCACCCTGTGCGTCCGACATCCCCGTTCGTTCCCGGGACACACCCTGGCGCGTCGGTCACGCTCCCCCCGCACGGACCCGTTCGGTGGCACGGAGCCGTCCGGTGGCGCCCGGGCGGGGCGGCCCGGGCGCGCCCTGCCCTACCGTTGAACTGTGCAACCGCCTCAGGACGGGCCCGGTGCCGCCCGGGGCGCCGACGACGGCCGCCGGTTCGCCCGGACGCCGGAGGACTTCGCGTGCCTGGTGTGCGGCGCCACCGTGCGCGGCGACGGGTACACGAACCACTGCCCGGCCTGCCTCTGGTCGCGCCATGTCGACGTCAACCCCGGCGACCGCGCGGCGCCGTGCCGCGGGTTGATGCGTCCCGTCGGGGTGGAGATGCGCGCGCGCGAGACCGTCCTGACCCACCGCTGCGAGAGCTGCGGGCACCTGCGGCGCAACCGGACCTCGCCCGCCGACGCCGAGTCCGCGCTGTTCGCGCTGGCCGCCCGGGTCGCGGACGAGGTGAGCCTGCGGGGCCCGGGCGACGCCGGCCTCAGAGGTGGGGCGGCCGTCAGGGGTACAGGCCGCGGGTCCGGTGCGCCTCGGCGACGCGGGCGACCCCGATGATGTGGGCGGCCGTCCGCAGGCTCACCCGCCGTTCGCGGGCCAGCGCCGACACCTCCTGGTAGGACCGCTGCATGAGAGCGCGCAGCCGGTCGTTGACCTGGTCCTCGGTCCAGAAGTACGCCTGGATGTCCTGCACCCACTCGAAGTAGGAGACGGCGACCCCGCCGCCGTTGGCGAGGATGTCGGGGACGATCACCGTCCCCTTGCCCGTCAGGACGTGGTCCGCCTCGGCGGTGACCGGCCCGTTCGCGCCCTCGACGATCAGCGGTGCCTGGACGCGGTCCGCGTTGCCGATGTTGATGACCCCCTCCATGGCGGCGGGGACGAGCATGTCGACGTTCAGCTCGAGCAGCTCGGTGTTGGTGATCGTGTCGGTGCCCGGGTAGCCGACGACGGTGTCGGCCCCGCGGGCCAGGTGGCGGATCAGCGCGGACGGGTTCAGCCCCGCCCGGTTGTGGATGCCGCCCTTCACGTCCGACACCGCGACCAGCCGGCAGCCGGCGTCGTGCAGGTACTGGGCGGCCAGGGCGCCCACCTTGCCGAACCCCTGGACGGCGACCGTGGTCTCCCGAGGGTCCCGGCCGAGCTCGCGCAGCGCGGCGAACGCGGCGAGCTGGACCCCGCGGCTGGTCGCCCCGGCACGCCCGGCGGACCCCCCGATGGACAGCGGCTTGCCCGTGACGACTCCCGGGGCGGTGTGGCCGGTGTGCGTCGAGTAGGTGTCCATGATCCAGGCCATGGTCTGCTCGTCGGTGCCGACGTCCGGGGCCGGGATGTCCTTGTCCGGCCCGATCAGGGGGACGAGCTCGGCGGCGTACCGGCGGGTCATCCGCTCCCGCTCCTGCCGGGAGAGCAGCCCGGGCTCGACCGCGATGCCGCCCTTCGCGCCGCCGTAGGGGATTCCCATCAGCGCGCACTTCCACGTCATCCACATGGCCAGCGCCTTGATCTCGTCCAGGTCGCAGGCCGGGTGGTAGCGCAGCCCGCCCTTGGCCGGTCCGCGGGCGAGGTTGTGCTGAACGCGGTAGCCGGACAGGACGAGCAGCTGCCCGTCGTCCCGCAGCAGCGGGACGGAGACGGTGATCGACCGCCGCGGCGTGCGCAGCAGGTCGTGCATGCCGTCGTCGAGACCCAGGTGCTGGGCCGCGTCGGCGAGCTGCACGCACGCCGTGTCCCAGGCGGAGCCGGTCCCGAGGATCACAGAACACCTCCGCGGCGCGTCCGGCCACCCGTAACGCGCGGAGCGCGCCGTCGGGCTCCGCGCTCACGGGCGCAAATGCGCACCGTGGAGTGACTCCTGCTGTCGGTAGCAGGTACGTGGGCTCGAGGCACGTAACCGCTCGTGTGACGCTAGGTTGCGCAGCGTACTCGCATGGCTACGACTGTCCCACGTCGGTACCGCGCCCGCCGCCGCGACCGGTACCTTCCGGGGATCGTGAACAGCGCGGGAGTAGCAGGTCCGGCAGGACGGGCGCGCGGCCCGGCACGCTGGTACGCGGCCCTGCGAGGACGGCCGCTGGTCGTCCGGTGGGTCGTCAGCCGGGCCCTGCTGCTCACCCTGGCGCTGGCCGGCCAGGTGTTCGGCGCGCAGCAGAGCGTTCTCGGTGATGTCGATCTCTACCGGGAGTGGGGCCACACGCTCGTCGGTGACGGGACGGTGCCCGGGGACGAGAAATGGCAGTACCCGCCGGGCGCGGCGGTCGTCCTGGCGCTGCCCGCGGTGCCGCGCGAGCTGGCCGGCGTCCCGTATGAGGTGTCCTTCTACCTGCTGATGCTCGTCGTGGACGCGGTGCTCACCCGGGCGCTGGCCCGCCGCTCACCCGCGGCGGCCCGGTACTGGCTGCTGGCCACGCTCGCCCTCGGCCCGGTGATGCTGACCCGGTTCGACCTGGTGCCGGCGGCCGCGGCGCTGGCCGCGGTCCTCGCCCTGGACGGCTCCGCGCCCGGTGGCGCCCAGGGCTCCGGTGACGCTGAGCCTCCTGACGGCGCTGGTCGGCCGGGGCACTCGCGGCGCCTCCGCCCGTTCGGTTCTTTCGGTGCGCTTGGTTCACTCGGTCGTTTCGGTGGCTGGGTGGCGCTGGGCGTGGCGGTGAAGGTGTGGCCCGGGTTGCTCCTGGTGGCCCTGGGACGACGCGGGCTGACGCGCCCGGGCTCGCCGGTGCTGGGCCGGGTGGCGCGGATCGTGGCGGGCGCGGGTGTGACGGCCGCCGTCCTGGCCGCCGTCCTCGTGCTCGCCGGTTGGTGGCGGGGCGCGCTGGGGTTCCTGGACGCGCAGAGCGCCCGCGGCCTGCAGATCGAGGCGGTGCCGGCCACCCCGTTCGTCGTGGCGCGGATGCTCGGGATCGGCTCCGCCCCGGAGTACTCCTACGGGTCACTCCAGTTCGACGGCGGGCTCGCCAGGGCGGTGGCGACGGCCTGCTCGCTCGCCGAGGTGATCGTGATCGCCGCCGCGGTCCTGTGGTGGTGGGCGCGGCGGTCCCCTGGTCGGGCCGTGGACGCCTCCCCCCGGCCGGGCGGGGACGGTTCGATCGACGCGGAGGGCACATCGTCGCTTGCCGGGCGTGGCCTCGCGCTGGTCCTGCTGATTGTGATCACCTCGCGGGTGCTCAGCCCGCAGTACCTGGTCTGGCTGCTCGTCCTCGCCGCCGCCGCCGTCCGCCCGTCCACCGCCGGCGCCGAGCGTGTGCGGGCCGAGTCATCGGACCACTCCGGGAGCGCAGGCGGCCGGCTCGGGTGGTCCGGGTGGCGTGGGCGGAAGGTCGACGCGGCGGGGCTGCTCGCCGTCTGCGCCGTGCTGTCGCAGGTCGTCTACCCGTGGCGCTACAACGACGTCGTGCAGGGGCGGGTCGTCGGCGGGCTGCTGCTGGTCGCGCGCAACGCCGTGCTCGTCACCGCGGCCTGGTACGCGCTTCGGGCCGCGGCGCGGGAATCGTCCGGCGACGGACAGTCGTCCGGCGACGGACAGTCGTCCGGCGACGGACCGCCGGCACAGTCGCCGCCGACACCACTGCCGCCAACACCACCACCAGGGCAGCGCCGAGCAGCGGGTCGGCCCGGCCGAGCAGTCGCCAGGTGGCGGCGAGCGGCGACAGCGTCGCGAGGCACAGCCAGACCGACGTGACGGCGATCAGCCCGACGGCCGCGCGGGTCTGCCGTCCGGGCGGGGACGGGGCGAGCGCGACCAGCGCGGCCAGGAACGGCACGCTCAGAGCGAGATACCACGGGTAGACCACGGGGGAGCCGAGCACCAGGGCCATCCCCCCGAAGCCCACGACAACCAGGTCGTCCCGGCGGCCGGGCTTCGGCCCGGTCGGCCTGACGGCGTCGGGCGTGATCGGCCGGGTGGCCTGCGCCGCCGGTCGTGCCGCCAGCCGCGCCGTCGCTCGCGCCGTCGCTCGTGCCGGCCAGGTCCGCAGCGCGAGCCAGGCGACGGTCAGGCCGACAGCGGCCAGCATGAGGGCGCGGGTGGCGCCGAGCACGGCGTCGGAGTCTCCGGGCCACTCGAGGCCGACGATCCGCGGCGCCAGGTCGACGAGGGTCGCGAAGACCGAGGCGGGCGCGATGCCGGTCTCGAGCTTGCCCGAGGTGGCCAACGCGCCTATCCAGGTCGGCCCGAATCCGCCTGCGGCCATCCCGGCCAGCAGCGCCAGGGCCGCCGCCACGGTGTCCGCGGCGAGCGCCGTCCCGATCGCCGCGCGCCGGCCGGGCCGCCCGGCGGCCGCGGCCGGTCCGGAGTGCCAGGCATCGCGGACGTGGACGAAGACCAGCCAGCCGGCGCCGAGGAACGCGGTGGCCTTCACGCTGCCGGCAAGACACGCGAAGGCCACCGCGGTGGCGCCGAGAGCCCAGCTGGGAGCGCGACCGGTCCCCCGGCCGTGATCGGCCACCCGGCCACGGTCGATCACCAGCGCCGCGACGAGCAGCGCGGCGGCGAGGGCGTCCAGGTGCGCGCCGCCGACCAGATGAATGATCACGAACGGGTTCGCCGCCAGCAGCGCGAGCACGATCGCCACCGTCCGACCAGAACGGCACCGACCAGAACGGCCACCCTGGTCCGCTCTGCGCGGGCCGCCGGGCAGCCTCAGGGCCAGGGCGACCAGGAGCACGGTCGAGATCAGGGCGACCACCCGCAGCGCGGCGACCGTCCCGGCCGCGCCGGTCCCGAGCAGGTCACCGAGTGCCGCGCACGCGCGTTCGACACCCACCCCCAACCCCCCGTAGGGGGCGTGTGTGTCGCGCCACCGCGGATCGACCGCGGCGATGAACAGATCCCCGCTCGCCTCCCGCGAGAGCAGGCTGTTGATGCCGTGCGTCGCCGGGTCGAGACCGTGCCGGGCGAGCTCGCCCTGGGCGGCGTAGGCGTAGACGTCCCGGCTGAACAGCGGCGGTCCCACCGCGAACGGGACGGCCCACGCGAGCGCGGCGGCGCCGGCCGCCCGCGGCGAGATCGTCCCGTGGCGCGCGCGTGCCAGCAGGAGCAGCCAGCTCAGACAGAGCCCGATCACAGCCAGCCCGGCTGTGGCGGCAAGCACGCCCCTGGCCGTGTCCGCGGGCTGTCCGGATGGGAGAATTCCCCACCAGGACGACGGGTCGGCCACTTCAGGATCTCGCGGCCCGAGCCGAGCCTCACTGATCATGGCGAGCGCGGCGGCGATCGCGCCGGCCAGGATCAGCCGCCACGCGGGCCGGTCGCCGGCCCCTCGGTCGACGCGGCCGTGCCGCTCGGGATGGGATGGTCCCACGAGCTCGGCGGGGCCGTCCGCCCGAACGGCCGCGCCCCGACGGGCGGCCCGTGGGTCGCCCTGGGTGGTCACGGCGCCGGACGGACCGGCGGCGGAAGGTGGGGAGGTGGCGGGTGGGTCTGCTCGCGACGCCCGAACCACCGGTCGGAACCACCGTGGACGCCCCGGCCGCGTCGGGGATCCCCCGGCCGGGCGGAACCGGGCGTCGCCACGACTCACTCGCACAGACCTCCTGCCTCGCCGTGGGACCCCGTCGCCGCAACAGGCTGGTCGAGGGGGCCGTGACTCTGGGTACGGCGGTGCGGCGGCGCCCCTGGCTGCTGACCGCCGTCCTGTGCCTGATCTGCGTGTGCCTCGATGTGACCGGCCCCGACACCCCTGCCCAGGAGTATCGGGTGTGGCTGTTCGAGCACGGCGGCGCGGTGCTGTGGGACGACGGCTGGTACGGCGGCCATACGATACCGGGCTACAGCGTCCTGTTCCCCCCACTGGGCGCCCTCCTGGGCGTGCAGGCGGTGGGGGCGCTCGCGTGCGTAGCGTCGACCGTCGCCGTCGCCAGGCTGTTGCGCGGGCCGGGGGTGCGTCGTGGTCAGGACCTGCCGCTGCTGTGGTTCGCGGTGGCCACCGTGGCCAATCTGGTGGTCGGCCGGATGCCCTTCGCGCTCGGGATGGCCTTCGGCGCGGTCGCGCTGGTCGGGGCGCGCGAGCGCCGGGTGTGGCTGGTGTGGGCCGGGGCGGTGCTGTCCTCGCTGGCCTCGCCGTTGGCCGCCGGGTTCGTGCTCATGGTGGGGCTGGCTCTGGCGCTGACCGGGTCGCTGCCGCGCCGCGTGATCCTCGCCTTCGGCGGGGCCGGAGCCGGGATCGTCGTCGCCCTCGCCTTCCCGGAGGAGGGCTACCAGCCCTTCCCGGCTGTGACCTTCCTGTCGTTGCTCGCCCTGATCGGTGGCGGGCTGCTCCTTGTTCCGAAGGAGCACCGGGCGGTCCGCAACGGGCTGTTGCTGTGGGCGGGCGCGGCGATCGTGTTCTTCTTCGTGCCCACCCAGGTCGGGGGGAACATCACCCGTCCGGCGACGCTTCTCGCCGGTCCCGCCGCCGCGGTGTTCCTGGCCACCCGGCCGCGGGCGCTCGCGCTGGTCGCCATCCCGTTGATCGGATGGCAGATCGGGCCCATCCACGGCGCGTTCGTGACTCATGGTGATCCGTCCGCCGCTCCCGGGTACTACACCGACCTGCTGGGCTACCTTGACAACGGCGGGCCGGTACCGGCTGGGCGGGTCGAGATCCCCTTCACCCAGGCGCACTGGGAGGCCCGGTACGTCGCCCCGAAGCTGCCCATGGCCCGGGGCTGGCTTCGCCAGCTCGACAGCAAGTACAACGCCCTGTTCTACGACGGGACGCTCACCGCCGAGACCTACCACGAGTGGCTGCTGGCCCGCGGCGTCACGTATGTCGCGCTGCCCAACGTCGACCTCGACCCGTCCGCGGTCGCCGAGGCCAAGCTGCTCCGGTCCGGCCTGCCCTACCTGGAGCTGGCCTGGCAGAACGCCGACTGGAAGGTCTGGCTGGTCCGGGATTCGTCCGGCCTCGTGCGGGGCCCGGCGACCCTCACCGAGCTGGGCGTCAGCTCCGTCGCGGTGTCGTTCGCCAGCCCGGGGGTCGCCACGGTCCTGGTGCACTACACGCCGTACTGGCAACTGACTGAGGGTGACGCCTGCGTGTTCCGGGCCGCTGGGGGCTGGACGGGCATCCTCACCCAGTCGGCCGGCGCCGTGCGCCTGTCCGCCCGGCTCTCCGTGGACGGCCTGACCCGAGCCAGCGCCCTCGACTGCCCGGCCGACCACCGCCTGCACTGACGCAGCGGGTCCAGCCAGGCGAGCGGGTCAGCCGGGTGGGCGGGTCAGCCGGGTGGGCGGGTCAGTCGGGTGGGCGGTCAGTCGGGTGGGCGAGGTGTCATCCGCACGATGCGCAGGCCGGCTGTGGCCAGCACCTGGGGCATGTTGCGCACCACGTCGCGGTCGCGGTCCTGGTCCGCCGGGGAGAGCTGCTCCCAGTCGACGAGGGACGGGTGACGCGGATCGGAGCCGCCCCGCTCCACCGGCCCGTACCGCACCCCGCGGCTCTCCCGCTCGCGCCGCCAGCGGGCATGCTCCGCCTGGGCGAGCTCCTCCAGCTCCTCCGGCGTGAAGACGAACTCCGGGTCGTGCTCCCCGGCCGGCATCAGCATCCAGTTCCGCCGGCGCAGGACGTCGCTGTACCCGATCGCCTGCGCCAGGTTGGCGGCCCGCAGATCGTCGTCCAGCTCGTCCCAGGGGCGCAGGCTCCGCCGCGAACGCAGGACCGCGCCGCCGGTCATCTCCTTGAACAGGTACTTCTCGTGGATGATCCGCGCGAAGCGCTCGATGAGGTCGTTCGCCCCGGGATCGAGGGGCAGCGCCTCGTCGTTGACCGCGAAGAACCGCAACCCGCCCTGGACGTCGTCCAGCAGCGCACCGCCGCCACGCCGCCCCGGTCCGGGCGGTGGCGGGACGGGCGCGTCCGGGTCGTCGTCGGGGCCGTCCGGGTCGGGCGCCTCGCGCGGGCCGAAGACGTCCTCGAAGCTGCGCTGCCGGCCGGTGCGCACGACGACCCGGGTGCCATGCTCGCCGAGGCTGGTGGCACCCAGCGTGCGCGCCACCTCCAGCCCGCGCAGCAGCGCCTCCTCCTCGTCGCCGTGGCAGACGTAGACGAACTCCGGCGGGACGGTCCGGGCGCCCTCGACCGGGTCGTCGAGCTCGAGGACCGCCACGGGCAGCTCCCCGGACGGACTGTCGTTGGCCAACAGCTCGACCCGGGCCAGCGCCGGCTCCCGCGAGCGCATGGCCGCGGCCTCGACGGTCGCGTTCCGCCCCGACAGGACGATCCGCAGCGGTGGCGAGCCGGGCGAGCTGTAGTCGCGCCAGCGCCGCGCCAGCTCCATCACCACGGCCTGGCCCAGGTCGGACATCCCGAGAACGACGACCGGCGCCGGGCGCGCCCGCAGGTCGGGAAACTCGTCCGGCCGGGCCCAGGCGGGCGCGTTGCCGTTCAGCATGGCGTGCGCGCCGAGCACCTCCACCGCGAAGAAGTCGAGGCGGAAGCCAGGGTCGTTCTCCAGGCCGATGCGGCGGGCCCGCAGGTGTGGCAGCAGCGAGAGGTCGCCCACCTGGGCCAGGCAGCGCAGCGGATTGTCCAGCCGGGCGGAGGAGATCCGGCGGCTGCCGGCCCGGCTGGTCCGCACGACGCCACGGGCGGTGAGCGCGACGGCGAGGTTGGAGGCGGTGTCGTCCAGGCAGCTGTAGACGACGTCGGCCCGCATGATCCCCGCACTGGCCAGGACGAGCCGCTCCACCGGGTCACCGATGACCCGCAGCAGGTTCGGGGGCCGCTCCGCGTCGGGATACTCCCGCTCGGCGTCCTCGGCGACGAGCACGACCCGGCTGTTCCCGACGAGCTTGTCCACGAGCGCGGAGGCGGTCGGCCCGGTGCCGCAGACGATGACGTGCCGGTGCGCGTGCCGGGCGCGGAACCGTTCGAACCGGTGCGCGAACAGGGTGCTGGCGGCGTCGGCGACACCGACGGCCGTCGCCAGCGGGGCGAGGAAACGGGCGATCTCCAGCGCCGGGGGGAACTGCCCGCCGTTCTCGAACATCGTGCCGTCGGCGAGGAAGAGCGTCGAGGCGAAGAAGATCACGTTCGCCCAGGTGAACGTCTCGGGCTCCGCGGAGAAGTGCTGGTACGAGCCGATGAGGCTCAGCACGAGGGCGATCAGCCCGAGCACGAGGAACGTGCCGAGCAGGTGGCGGCGCAGCCATCGGCCGATCCGCCCCATCCGGCCGAACAGCAGCGTCGCGTAGAGCCGCGCCGCCCGCGCCACCACCCCTCCCAGCAGGTGGCGCGGGTCCAGTACCCGGGCGAGCCGGCCTAACCGGCCCGGTCTGCCGGGCGGACCGGGAGGACCCGGACCGCCCGACGGACCTCGGGAACCACCGGCGATCACTCCGGGCGGTGAGCCGTCATCGCGCCGACGGCTCCGGGACCAGGTCGGCGACGACGATGGTCGTGTCGTCGCGGGCGCCGGCCAGCAGCGCCGCCTCGACCAGGGCGTCCGCGGCCCGCTCCGGTGGTTCCGGGCCGAGCTCGGTCATCAGCCCCAGCAGCTGCTCAGGGGTCATCACCTTCGTGATGCCGTCACTGGCGAGGATCACCCGGTCACCGGTCCGCACCGCCTCGCGCAGGATGTCGGCCTCGATCCGGTCGGCCAGGCCGATGGCGTTGAGCAGCGGGCCGTTCTTGATGGCGTGCGGCGTCGTGACCTGGCGCGGTCGGCCCTTCTGCGGCTGCAGCCAGACGGAGCTGTCGCCGACGTGGGCGATGAACAGCGTCTCGCCCGTCGACTGCTGGCGGCCGAGGATGACCACGTCGAGGGTGCAGGCCATGCCTCGCCAGGACGGCTCCTGCCGGGGCTTCTCCCGCACGACCTGGTTCGCCCGGGCGACCGCCTGGCGCAGCCCGTCGGCCGGGTTCTCGGCGTACTGAGGACGGAACCCGGCCACCGTCGTGACCGTCAGCGTCGAGGCGATCTGGCCGGCGGCCTCCCCGCCCACGCCGTCGGCGACGGCGAGCAGGCCGTCGGACACGACGTAGGCGTCCTCGTTGGGGCCGCCGCGCTTGCCGCGCCGGGTGCGACCGGCCGCGGCCAGCCGCAGGGCGGGAGCCGTGGTCTGGGCCGGCTCGGCCGCGACCAGGCCGGGCGCGGAGGGGTCGGGGGTGGGCACGGTCGGCGCGGTCGTCTCAGGTGAGGCCGCCGCGGGTGGCGCGCCCCAGACCGTCTCGCCACCCACCGGGGCCGCCCCGTACCCGCCGGCGCCGGGCCCGGTCGGCGCGGTCGAGCCGATCCGCATCGTCTCGCCGGCCGTCGGGTCGGGGTAGGAGGCCGGTCCGGAGTACCCCGACGACCCCTGGTGCGGGAAGCCACCGGCGAGCGGGTCGCGGTCGTCGACCGCGAGCCGGTAGGCGGCGTCGTCCGTCTCGCCATGGTGCGGGCGCCCGCTGGGGGGCGGAGTCCACCCGGTGGCGTCCGGGTCTCGGCTGTCGTTCATGTAGGTGTCCCTGCCGCCTGAGTCGAGTCCACTCACGTCGATACCCCCCGTGCCGTGGGCACCGGCGTGGGGCCCGCCGGGCTGTGCGGCTCCGGCGAAGTACGCCCCCGCATGGGATGGATCCGCCGGGGCCGCGCCGGTATCGGCGCGTGACGTGTACGCGCCACCGATATTGTGACCGCCGGTCCCGCCGCTTTCCGTAGCGGACGCGACCGTGTCGGTGTCATTCGCTGTACTTCCCGCCGTGCCGGGAGGCCCGTGGCCGGGATCGCGCAGACTGTCGATGCGGGTGGCGTCGGCGTCGCCCCACCCGCTGTCGCCCCAGGCGGAACCGTCACTCCAGGCGGAGCCGGTGTCCGGGCCCGGATCGGCCGCGCCGCCGGTGCCGCGGCTCGTGCCGTCCGCGGCCTGCGCCACCTCCACCGCGGCGGGAGCGCTCGCGGGCTCGGTGAAGCCGGGCACGACGCCGTCTGGTGACTGCGGGTCCGGCGCGCGCGGGTCCGGCGCGGCCGGAGCCGACGGCTCCGGGGCGTCGCGCAGCGGGATGCTGCCGGGCCGCGAGCGTCTCGTCTCCAGCGAGCGCTTGCGCCCCGATCCGTAGCCGGTGCGTGGTGCGCGACTGGACAGGACGACGAAAACCACCGCGCCCACCAGAAGCACCACGATGAGCATGATCGGTACCAGTGAGCTACCCATGGCCTCCGTCCCCGCCACGACAACCCGATCACGCTATAGGACGTGTCGGCAGCCGTCTCCATACATAACCAAAGGCAACAACTCGGCGAAGACCGGGCCGGTGTCAGGACTGCGACAGAAAGCGGCTGATTCCACCGGTGCCGTGTCAGAGGCCTGCCGGTCACCGGCAGCAGGTGTCGGGTTCCCGTCCGTATCACCCAAAGGTCAGTATCGCCGGAAGTGCGGCGTCACCGGAAGGGCCTGTCGATCCCGAAAACGGGTCGGGATGTGGCGCCGAGCGGGCGCGACGGATGAGGCCGCGTCGGCGGGCGGGTACGGGGAGGTCGCCTGGCGCGCGGCGGATCAGGCCGCGTCGGCGCGCGGGCGGGCGAGGGTGAAGGTGTCGAAGGGCACGGGCACGGCGTCCGCCGAGTCGTAGACGGTGACCTGGATGCGGGTCGTCCCGCCCGGCTCGCCCGGATCGACCGTGAGCGCGGCGAACGCGTACGGATGCTCGGGGAAGCGGGCCGCCAGCCACGGGGCCGGCTCGACCGCACGGATCGAGGAGCGCTGCCGCTGCCCGGGCTTCCGCTCCCGCACCCCGACGACCACCCGGCAGGCCGGCGGGTCGAACAGCTGCCCGGCCGACGGCGTGGACGAGCCGCCGGTGCCGATCAGCATGTGCACCGTCCCGGCGGACGTGTCGAGCGTGGCAGTATCGCCCCCGTCGCCCCCCGCGACGGACACCGAGCCCGGGACCGGCCGCGGGGTCAGCGTCGTGCTGCCGTCCACAACCCCCCGTAGCGGGTGTGTGCGCTCGTAGTGGTGTTCGTGCCCGGAGATCACCAGGTCGACGCCGTACTGGTCGAACAACGGCAGCCAGGCCTCGCGCAGGCCGAGGTCCGCGCCGTTGTGGAACTCTGCTGTGGAGACTGCTGTTTGGTGCAGGGCCACGATGATCCAGTCGACCGCCTGGTCCGCCCGGGCCTCGGCCAACTGCCGCTCGAGCCAGGCGGTCTGCCGACCCGAGCTGTAGCCGTGCAGGTAGACGCGGCCGGCGTCCTGGTAGCAGACGTCGTCGCCGCTGAGCACGACGAACCGTACGCCACCCACTGTGAATGCGTACCAGAGGCCGGCCAGGTACGGCTCCTCGCCGTTGTCCGGCGGCTGGAAGTAGGTCTGGTAGGCGGCGAGGCCCAGCGCTCCGTTTCCCCGCTCGGTCTCGTGATTGCCGACACTCGGCATCCACGGGCGGCGCGCGGCCGAGGTGCTGATCATCGCGAACCAGTCCGCCCAGGCCCGCGGCGGGACGTCGCTGACGTTCGAATAGGCCAGATCGCCGTCGACCAGGGTGAACAGCGGGTCCACCCGCTCGACGCCGGCGACGAGCGCGCCGGAGGCCGGCGTGCCGAACGGGTCGTCGGACGCGTCGGTGCCGTGATCGCCGAAGCAGGCGAAGGTGAAGGCGGCCCGGCCGCGGGGGGCCGTCCGGAACGACGCCCGGCCCACCTCGCGGACGACTCCGGCCGCCGTGGTCTGGTACGTGATCTCGTAGGTGTACTCGGTGTCCGGCGCCAGCTCGTCCAGCAGCGCGTGGTGCGCGTAGATCTCCCACCCGGTGGCCGCGTCCGTGTACGACCTGGTGCCGGCCTCGACCTCGCGGGCTGCCTCGGCGGTGCCCGTGACCACCCGGGCCAGTGGCCGGACGACGGGCTCCCGGGTGATCCAGGAGACCACCATCGACGTCGCCGGATCCGCGCCGAAGGCGAGGTGCACCCCGTGCTCGGCGTGCGACGGCCCTCCGCCGGGCCGCGGCGGGGCGTCGTGTGGTGCGGCGTCTCGTGGTGTGGCGTCTCGTGGTGCGGAGGCCGGCGACTCGGAGGATCGTGACCGGGAACGTCGTGGACCGCGAAGGCTGTGAGGCATGACTTCCGGTGGCTACGGCTGGCTACGGGGCTGGCTGCGAACGGCTACGGCTGGTGCTGATGGCCGCTCACGCCGAAGGGCGGCTGCGCTGGCGCGCAACCGCCCTTCGGATAGGTCTGGCCCGGGTGGGCGACGGCCCCGCTCCAAGGCGGAACCGGCCGTCACCTCACGCGCTGGGCGTCCTGCGGCCCGATGTCACTCGCTGGACTTGGCGAGGTCGATCGGCGGGGAGTCCGGCACCGAGTTCGGCTTCGGCTCGCCGCGGAAGACGAACTTCGCCTCCTCGCCCTCACCCTCGACGTCGCCGACCACGATCTCGCCGGGACGCAGCGTCCCGTACAGGATCTTCTCGGACAGGATGTCCTCGATCTCCCGCTGGATCGTCCGGCGCAGTGGCCGGGCGCCGAGCACCGGGTCGTAGCCACGCTTGGCGAGCAGGGCCTTGGCGGCCGGCGTGAGCTCCAGCGCCATGTCCTTGTTCTTCAGCTGGCTGTCGACCCGGGCGAGCATGAGATCCACGATCTGGATGATCTCGTTCTCGGAGAGCTGGTGGAAGACGATGATGTCGTCGATCCGGTTGAGGAACTCAGGCCGGAAGTGCTGCTTGAGCTCGTCCTGGACCTTCGCCTTCATCCGCTCGTAGTCGACCGCGCCCTGGCCGGTGGCGAACCCGATGCCGGGGCCCTTGGAGATGTCCCGGGTGCCCAGGTTCGACGTCATGATCAGGACGGTGTTCTTGAAGTCGACCAGCCGGCCCTGGGAGTCGGTCAGGCGACCGTCCTCCAGGATCTGCAGGAGCGTGTTGAAGACGTCCGGGTGGGCCTTCTCGACCTCGTCGAAGAGGACCACGGAGAACGGCTTGCGCCGCACCCGCTCGGTGAGCTGGCCGCCCTCCTCGTACCCGA
This sequence comes from Frankia sp. Mgl5, assembly GCF_023242985.1. Taxonomy (NCBI): domain Bacteria; kingdom Bacillati; phylum Actinomycetota; class Actinomycetes; order Frankiales; family Frankiaceae; genus Frankia; species Frankia sp. Mgl5. The sequence continues at coordinate 21,638 of NZ_JALKFY010000675.1, forward strand.
CGTAGCCAGGCGGGGAGCCCACCAGCCGCGAGACGGTGTGCTTCTCCATGTACTCGGACATGTCGAGCTGGATGAGCGAGTCCTCGTCGCCGAAGAGGAACTCCGCCAGCGTCTTCGACAGCTCCGTCTTACCGACACCGGACGGGCCGGCGAAGATGAACGAGCCGCCGGGGCGCTTCGGGTCCTTCAGGCCGGCGCGGGTGCGCCGGATCGCCTGGGAGACGGCCTTGATGGCCTGCTCCTGGCCGATGACCCGGCGGTGGAGCTCGTCCTCCATGCGGAGCAGACGCGCGGTCTCCTCCTCGGTGAGCTTGAAGACCGGGATGCCGGTCCAGATCGCGAGGACCTCCGCGATCTCCTCGTCGCCGACCTCGGCGACGACGTCCATGTCGCCGGCCTTCCACTCCTTCTCCCGCTTGGCCTTCTCGGCCAGCAGGGTCTTCTCCTTGTCGCGCAGCGACGCGGCCTTCTCGAAGTCCTGCGCGTCGATCGCGGACTCCTTGTCCCGGCGGACGTTCGCGATGCGCTCGTCGAACTCCCGCAGGTCCGGCGGAGCGGTCATCCGGCGGATGCGCATCCGGGAGCCGGCCTCGTCGATCAGGTCGATGGCCTTGTCCGGCAGGAACCGGTCGGAGATGTAGCGGTCGGCCAGGGAGGCCGCGGCCACCAGGGCGGCGTCGGTGATCGAGACGCGGTGGTGCGCCTCGTACCGGTCGCGCAGGCCCTTGAGGATCTCGATGGTGTGCGCCACCGACGGCTCCGCGACCTGGATCGGCTGGAACCGCCGCTCGAGAGCGGCGTCCTTCTCCAGGTGCTTGCGGTACTCGTCCAGCGTGGTCGCGCCGATCGTCTGCAGCTCCCCGCGCGCCAGCATGGGCTTGAGGATGGAGGCGGCGTCGATCGCGCCCTCGGCGGCACCCGCACCGACGAGCGTGTGGAGCTCGTCGATGAACAGGATGATGTCGCCGCGGGTGCGGATCTCCTTGAGGACCTTCTTCAGTCGCTCCTCGAAGTCACCGCGGTAGCGGGACCCGGCGACGAGCGCGCCGAGGTCGAGGGTGTAGAGCTGCTTGTCCTTCAGGGTCTCGGGGACCTCGCCCTTGACGATCGCCTGCGCGAGCCCCTCGACGACGGCGGTCTTGCCGACGCCGGGCTCGCCGATCAGGACGGGGTTGTTCTTCGTCCGGCGCGACAGCACCTGCATGACGCGCTCGATCTCCTTCTCGCGCCCGATGACCGGGTCGAGCTTGGACTCACGAGCGGCCGCGGTGAGGTTGCGGCCGAACTGGTCGAGGACCAGCGAGGTCGACGGCGTTCCCTCGGCCGGGGCGCCGGCGGTCGCCGGGTCGCCCTTGCCCTGGTAGCCGGACAGGAGCTGGATGACCTGCTGACGGACCCGGTTGAGGTCCGCGCCGAGCTTGACCAGCACCTGGGCGGCGACGCCCTCGCCCTCGCGGATCAGGCCGAGCAGGATGTGCTCGGTGCCGATGTAGTTGTGGCCGAGCTGGAGAGCCTCACGCAGGGAGAGCTCGAGGACCTTCTTGGCCCGGGGCGTGAACGGGATGTGCCCGCTCGGCGCCTGCTGACCCTGCCCGATGATCTCCTCGACCTGTGACCGCACACCCTCGAGCGAGATCCCGAGCGACTCGAGGGCCTTAGCGGCGACGCCCTCGCCCTCGTGGATCAGGCCGAGCAGGATGTGCTCGGTCCCGATGTAGTTGTGGTTGAGCATCCTGGCCTCTTCTTGGGCCAGGACGACGACCCGACGTGCCCGGTCGGTGAACCTCTCGAACATGTGCGCTCCTTCGAGCTGCGACCGACCACACGACAGCCGGTATCCGCATGCTAGCTCCGCCGAGGCATGTCCTCACGCATCGAACAGAAACCTACCCGCCGGAACCGTCCCCCTCGTCGGGGACGGCGTCGCGGCCGGATTGCCGGCCGACCAGCGGAGACGTTCATCGCAACCGTGGCCGACCAGGCATGATTCCGTCACGTGGTTCCGCCAAGAGCGGAACGACATGGTGACCCCGACAGTTCGTGGCCGGGGCTCGACGGGCAGATGATCAGAACTTGTAACCGGAGCCGCGATGCTCCGGGAACGGTGGCGGGAACGGGTGTCTGGGACCCTGGCCACCGGCTGGACCCGAATCCAGCACTACCGACGGTAACCGATACTCAGGTGGCCCTTCGGTGTGATTCAGGCCACGTTGAGACCACGTCTGACCAGGTTGCGTGCGCCCAGGCCCAGATCCGACCAGAGCGCGCCCGGCCAGACCACGTCCGGCCAGACCACGTCCGGCCTCGTTCAAGCCTGCCCCGTGGATGTCGGCTCACACCGCCAGACCGCCGGGACCCTGGGTGTCGATCCACTCCCGGAGCCGGTTCTCGCGCTCCTCGGCGGCCACGAACGGACACGCCGTGCAGAACTCGGCGGTGACCCGGTGCGCCAGGCAGCACGAGCCGCGCCGCATGCCCGTGTACGGCCGGCCGCGATGGACGAACTGCTGCCAGGTCGGTCTCGCCCGCAGCGGCGGTGACGCGCTCGCGAAGAAGGCGTCCGCTTCCAGGCGGCCGGCGTGGGGATCACCACTCACCCGTTCGGTGAGAAGAAAGGCACGGCCGCACTGCGCGGCGACGGCGCCCCACAGCGCCGCGTGGCCGAGACGGGCCCGCGGGCGCAGGTCGGCGAGCACGGGCTCGAGGTGGCCGACGATCTGGCTCACCAGTCGCGCGCGCAGCGTCTCGACGTCGGCCACGGCCTCCACGACCTCGATCGGATCGTCCGCTGTGATGCCCTCGGGGTAGCCGACGCTGTCCGGGTAGCGATCGTAGGTGCCGGCCGGGAGTACCCGTTCGGTGACGGGGCCGCCGGCCTGGGTGATCAGTTCTGATGCGATCCGCGCCGGCACCGGCGCCGTCAGGACGGGATCCGAGTACATGATCGTCATCCGCCGCGTTCGGAACGCGGTGGCGTCGAACCAGCCGCCTTCGCGACAGTGCACCGAGATCCCGGCCGGGTCGAGGTCGGGGACCCGGCGGGTGAGGACGAATGCGGTGACGGCCGGCCCGACGACGGTCGCCGCATACCAGGCGGTTAGGTAGCTGACGGCGACCTCGGCGCTGGCCTGGTGATGATCGCGGATGACGCCGAGCGCCGCGTCCAGCCCCGCGGGGCTGTGCAGGTCGGTGGCGTCGATCCAGCCGTCGGCCGGCTCGGGCGATCCGGCGATCGCGTGGCGGTGGTCGAGGGCCGGGGCCACCGCTCGCAGGGTGGAGCCGAAACCCGCCAGGCCGACGGGCCGGGTCGCGCAGTTCTGGGCCGGAATCATCTGCGTGGTCCGGCAGTCGATCGCGCCGCCATCGTCACGCTGGGCGGGCGGGCCGGGCACGGCGTCGCGGACAGGGTCCTCGCCGGGAGGACTGCCACCGGGAAGGCCGCCGCTGGCCCGGGGTGCGACCGGAGAGGCGTTGCGGAAGACATAGTGTTAGGTAAGCCTAACTTGACCGTCTCCGTCAACTCGGCGTCGCCCACCCGCCACTGCGCCGAGAGCATCGCGGCTGGTCCCGGGCTCGCCGGTCGGCAAGATGGATTCGTCACAGTCCGCCGAAGGTTTGGCGCGCGTGATGTCCGGGTTCACCCGGAAACGTCCACTACCCAGCCGTGTCCACCCTGGTGGACCCGGCCCGTCCGCCGACGGCTCGGTGGACGGGCCCGCCGGGCGCCACCTTCTATCTTCTTTGCCTGCCCCGCGCGCAGGACCACTGAACCGACCGCGGACGGATTCGCCGTGGCCGACCTACGCGACTGGGCAACTCAGCGACCTGTGACCGATGCGACCTGTGACCGATGCGACCTGTGACCGATCTGACCTGCGACCCGACTGACCTGTGACGCGCCTGACCCGAGACTGACCCGACCCGGAGCCGCGTCCACGAGATCAGCAAGTGAGGTTGACCTTATACCCCGCGCCCTCGGCGGTCCGGCTCATCACGGTGGGAGGCCGGGGTGGCGCCGACCCGACCTGCGCCACGGTTCCCTGATCCGGAGTCAGCCGAGTCAGCCGGCGCGGCCGGGGCGGGGGCGGTCGGGACGCACCCGGGGCATGGCGACGGTGGGTGGCAGCCCCGGCGGCAGGGGAGCGGCCATCGAGACCGGGCCGACGGAGTCCGGGCTGGTGGCGACGCTCGCCTCGGGGGCGACGGAGGCGCCGGCTATGACCGGCGCGCTGAGCGCACCCGCGACCGGCCCGGCTGGTAGGCCTGCCGCCGGCCCTCCGGGCCGACCCGCGACCGGGCTGGTGGCGACGCGCGCGGCCGGGCCGTCGGCGATCGCCGCGCGCGGAGCGGTCTCGCTCCGGGCGAGAGGAACCCGGCTCAGGGCCACCTCGGCGTCGGGGCCGAGGGCCGGGCGCGGACCGCCTACCGCCCCGAGACCTACCGTGAGGCCTGCAGTGGAACCTGCCATGGGACCTGCCGCCGGACCTGCCGTGGGGCTCGTGCCCGGCGGCCGTCCACCCACGGGGCGGTGATCCACCCGAGGCGCCGGCTCCAGCTCCCGGGGACCGGGCCGCCGCTCGGCCTCGGCCATCCGGCGCGCGATCCGGACGGCCAGCGTGGAGAAGTCGCGGTAGGCGCGCTGTGTGGTCTGCAGGTGGCTTCCGACGATGCCGTCCGACGGGCGCAGCGCGAAGACCGGCCGCCGGGCGAGCTGCGCGAGCGGCATGAGGCTGCGGTAGTGCTGCACCTGGGCCAGGCAGTGCTGATCGACGGCGATGTCGACCGGCACCCGGGGAGCGACGCCGAGGACCTCCTGGGCGTAGACCGTCGGCATGCGGGAGATCCAGCGGCTGTGCGCGCGCGACGGCCGGTCGGAGCGCCCGTGCGGTGTCAGCATGACGTAACCGAGGGGGCGCATACCACCACCTGGCAGGCCTGCGACGTCACGCGGGGCCCGGGCCAGCCGGTCAGCCCAGCCGTCGCGCCACGCCCGCAGGGCCGGGCCGAGGTTGCGCAGACCCTGCATGCTGAACAGGTCCGGGGCGAGCGGGACGACGACATGGTCGCTGGCCACCAGGGCGGCCCGGTTGATCACGCCGAGATTCGGGCCGACGTCGATCACCACGATCTCGACGTCGTGCAGGTCGGCCACCGCGCGCACCAGCCGGCCCAGCGCGCTCATGACGCGGAAGGCCCGGGGGTTGCCGGGCCCCTCGAGGCAACGTGGCCAGGCCTGCGAGAGCTCGTCCTCGAAGCCGGAGAGCTCCAGGTCGCCGGGGAGCAGGACGAGGTTGTCGCCGACCAGCTGGCCGGGCGCGGGCGCGATGTCGCCGGTGCCCTCGATCAGCGGGCGCAGCATCCCGTGGATGGTTCGCGCCGGTGCGGCGGACCGCCGGGCCTCGGGGTGCCACAGGCGTTCGAGCGTGTCCTCGTCCAGGAAGGAGGCGGTCAGGTTCGCCTGTGGGTCGAGATCCGCCGCGAGGACGCGCCGGCCGAGGTCGGCGTACATGTTCGCCAGGTGGTAGACGAGGGACGTCTTGCCCACGCCGCCCTTGTTGTTGAAGAACGCGACCACTGCGGCGGACATGCGCCTCCCCGTCGTCGACCGGAGGATCCCGCGGCCCCGGTCGTTCATAGTGGCACGGACGAGACATTCTTCCCGCAGTCGACGCGCTCGCGGTGCCGATTCGGCAAGTCCGATGGACGAGACGGCGCGGCCACCGAGACTTGGCAGCCATGACGACCTCACCGCGAGTGCTCTACCACGTCGTGTGCGCGGCGCTGCCCGCGCTGGCCGCCGCGGACTTCGCCACCGAGGCCCGCCGGGACGGCTGGGACGTGTGCGTCGTGACGACGCCGCGGGCCGCCGCCTGGCTGGACCTGCCTGCCCTCGCCGCGGCCACGGGGCATCCCGTGCGCACCGACTACAAGTTTCCGGGCCAGCCCGACGTCCTCCCGCCGCCGGCCGCCTTCGTGGTGGTCCCGGCGACCTTCAACACGATCAACAAGTGGGCGGCCGGCATCGCGGACACCCTCGTGCTGGGGCTGCTCACCGAGGCGCTCGGCCTCGGTCTCCCGGTCGTCGCGGCGCCCTGCCTGGCGGAGCCGCAGGCGGCCCATCCGGCCTTCGCGGCGTCGTGCCGCACGCTGCGCGGCGCCGGCGTGCGGCTGCTCGACCGCTGGACGGCGCGCGATCCCGGCCTGGCCGCCGGCGGCTGGGAGACGGCCGACACCCGGCGGGTGCTCGCCGAGCTCCGGTCCGCCGCGGGCTGACGCCAGCCGTCAGCGGTCGTCGAAGAGGGCCTTGTGGACGGTTTTCGCCAGGGCCTCCTGGCCGGCCCGGCTCGGATGGGCGCTGAGACTCCGGCTCGCGCCGAAAAGGCCGATCGGATTCACCCAGGAGTCCTTGGTGCACATTTCATGACCGCGCAGGGACCGATCGGTCGATACGTACTCGACACCGGCCTCGGACGCCGCCCTGTGGATAGTCCGGTTGAGCGCGTTGTTCAGGCTGGCGAGCTGGCGGCGCTCACTCTTGTCGAGCCATCGGCAGGTGTTGTCGCTCTGGGACCGCGGAACGATGGTGGGATACCCGACGACCACGATCCGGGAGTGCGGCGCCGCGGCCTTCACCTCTTTGTAGGTGGCGACCAGGACGTCGGGAAGCACGTCCTCGACGTAGTCCCGCCGGCGGCGGTCGTCGCCGTCCCAGAAGCACTTCCATGCGACACAGCTGAACATGACCTGGCTGAACCCGGCGTCGTTGCCGCCGATGGTCAGCGTCACCACGTCGGGCGGGGTCGGCAGGGCGCGCAGCTGGTCGAGCTGGGGCGAGGAGCCCCGCTGGGGCTCGGTCATGGCCTCCGTCGTCGCACCCCCGCACGCCGCGTGCAGGACGGTGGTGGCCGGCGGGTCGAGGGTGGCGAGCAGCCGTGGCCACGCCCCGGCGCTGCGGCGGCAGCTCGCGAAGGCCGCTTCGAACGGGGGCGTTCCCTCACCGGAGGAGTATGAGTCGCCCAGTGCGGCCACGGTCAGCGTTCCCGGTGCCGCGGTGGCCCCGCCGGCCATCCCCACAGGTGCCCCGACGAGAACGAACAGTGCGGCCGAGACGAACAGTACCGTCCAGGTGAACGGCGTTGTTCGGTTGAACGTCGCTGTTCGGATGGACGGGGCCGTCCAGCCGTGCCGGCCGTGCGGGCCGCCGAATCGTGAGGTCGCCCCCGTGCTGTGCCGCATGAGGGAAAGGCTAACCCGGGCACGCCGATGCCGGATGGTTTCCTGCCCGGAACGGGGATGTAGCTGGCGGCGCGTCACCGGATTACCGCGGAGTCCGGCTGTTCCGTCCGACGGCGCCCGGATGGTTGTCGGAAATCCGATAGAGACGGCGCGGACCGGGTCTTCCCGGACTTCACCTCAGCGCGGTTCGGTGTTCTTCTCGAAGACAAGCCGCAGCCCGATCAGGGTCAGGTGCGGCTCGTGATTGTCGAGGGTTTCGCTCTCCTTGATCACCAGCGGGGCCAGGCCGCCGGTGGCGATCGTGGTGGCCGGTGTGCCCAGCTCGGCCCGGATGCGGCGGACCAGCGCGTCCACCTGGCCGACGACGCCGTAGATCATCCCGGACTGCAGTGCCTCGACGGTGCTCTTGCCGATCACCGAACGGGGGGTGGTCAGCTCGACGTTGCGCAGCTGCGCGGCACGGGAGGCCAACGCGTCCAGCGCGACCTCGATGCCCGGCGCGAACGCCCCGCCGAGGAACTCGCCCCGCGCGGACACCACGTCGATGTTCGTGGCCGTGCCGAAGTCGACCACGATCGCCGGGCCGCCGTAGAGGTGGTGGGCGGCCAGCGTGTTCATGATCCGGTCGGCGCCGGCCTCCTTCGGGTTGTCGATGAGGATCGGCACCCCGGTGCGGGTGCCGGGCTCGACGACGACGGTCGGCATCGCCGGGAACGTCCGGCTGACCATCCGGCGGATCTCCCGGAGGGCGGCCGGCACGGTGGAACACACCGAGACACCGCCGATCGGGTGGTCGCCGAGGAGGCCGCGGTAGAGCCAGCCCAGCTCGTCGGCGGTCGCTCTCGGGTCGGTGCGGACCCGCCACGAGTTGGCGAGTTGATCGCCGTCGAAAACACCCAGCACGGTGTTCGTGTTGCCTACGTCGATCGTCAGCAGCATGTTTCGGCCGTCCAGGGTCTGTCCGCTCGGGGGGTGGGGTGCGCGCGGTGCGCGGGCGTCAGCGGGGAGCCGGCACCGCGAGGTCGAAGCCGAGGTCCAGCGCGGGCGCCGAGTGGGTGAGCCCGCCGACGGCGAGGAAGTCGACCCCGGTGGCGGCCACCGCGGCGGCCACGTCGAGGGTGAGCCCGCCGCTCGCCTCCAACAGGACCCCGGCCGGCCGGGCGACGGCGACCGACGCGCGCAGCTCGTCCAGGGACATGTTGTCACAGAGGATCAGGTCGGCTCCGGCGCCGACCGCCTCGACGACCTGCTCGACGGTGTCGCACTCGACCTCGACGGGCAGGTCCGGGTACCGGGCGCGCACCGCGGTGAACGCCGCCGCCACGCCGCCGGCCGCGATCACGTGGTTGTCCTTGACCAGCGCGGCGTCGGCCAGCGACATCCGGTGGTTGCGCCCGCCGCCGCAGCGCACCGCGTACTTCTCCAGCGCGCGCAGCCCGGGCAGGGTCTTGCGGGTGTCGCGGACGGCCGCGCCGGTGCCGGCGACCGCGTCGGCCCACAGCCGGGTCACACTGGCCACCCCGGAGAGGTGGCAGAGCAGGTTGAGCGCGGTCCGCTCGGCGGTGAGAAGCCCACGGACGGGACCACGCACCCGGAGCACCTCCGTGCCCGGAACGACCCGGTCGCCGTCGGCGAGCCTCGGCGTCACGGTGACCGCGGCGCCGAGCAGCACCTCGAACACGGCCGCGGCGACCGGCACGCCCGCCACCACGCCGTCCGCCCGGGAGACCACGGAACCGGTACTGGTCAGCGCCGCGTCCACGGTCGCCGCGGACGTCGCGTCGACCGCCCAGGCCGGCTCGCCCACCTGCGGGGCCGCCTCACCATCTGGCAGGGCTGCCTCGTCCGCCGGCCGGGGTGCCCCGCTGGCCTGCGGGGACGTGGCCACGGGAAGATCCTCGGCGAGGGCCCGACCGATCACGTCGAGGACCGCCGCCGCCTCCAGCCCCGCGGACTTCAGCCCCGCGAGGACGGCGGCCGAAAGCTGGTCGGGGCCGAGCGGCGGGCCCAGCCGCTCGCCACTCACGCCGACCGCGCCTGGGACGCCGCTGACCGGCCCGACGGGCCCGACGGGGCTGACGGGGCCTGCGACCGGGCCGACGGGCCCTGCGCCGCGCGTGCCCCGTTCGACCGTTCCTCGGCCGGCGGTGCCTCGTAGGTCACGATCAGCTTCCCCTCCTGATCCAGCCTGGTCAGCACATGCCCGCGCCAGTGCTCGTCGTCGCGGGCGCCGAAGTCCTCGCGCCAGTGGCAGCCGCGGGTCTCGGTGCGCAGCTCCGCCGCCGCGACCAGCGCGGTCGCCACCGTGCGCAGGTTCGTCATCTCCCAGGCCGCCGGCCCGGCCTGCACGGTCGCCCCGCTGACCCGCAGGTCACCGAGGCCGGCAAGCATCTTGGACGTCGCCCGCAGGCTCTCGGCGCTGCGCAGGACGCCCGCCCCGTCGGTCATCACCCGGGCAAGGTCACCGCGCTCGGTCGGATCGGTCAGGCCCGATCCCCGCGCGCCCGTCGGCTCCCCGGTGGGCGGCGTGCCGCCGGGTCCGTCCACCGGGCGGACCCCGGGCAGCCCGGCGATGTGCTCGGCGATTCGCGCCGCGAACACCAGCCCCTCCAGCAGGCTGTTGGACGCCAGCCGGTTCGCCCCGTGCACCCCCGTGCAGGCGACCTCCCCGCACGCGTACAGCCCGGGGACGCTCGTGCGCCCCCACACGTCGGTGCGGACCCCGCCACTGGCGTAGTGCGCCGCCGGGGCCACCGGGATCGGCATGGTCACCGGGTCGATGCCCGCGGCCCGGCACCGGGCGGTGATGGTCGGAAACCGGCGCAGGAGCGTCTCGGTGCCCAGGTGGCGGGCATCGAGGAACAGGTGGCGCACCCCCTGCTCGGCCATCACCCGCGACATCCGCTTCGCGACGACATCCCGGGGCGCCAGGTCGGCCAGCGGGTGGACGCCGGCCATCACCCGCCGGCCGGCCGCGTCCACCAGCAGCGCGCCCTCGCCGCGCATCGCCTCGCTGACCAGCGGCTGCTGGCCCGACTCGTGCTCAGGCAGCCACAGCGCCGTCGGATGGAACTGGACGAACTCCAGGTCGGTCACGACCGCCCCGGCACGCAGGGCGAGCGCCACCCCGTCGCCGGTGGAGACCGCCGGATTGGTCGTCGACGCGAAGATCTGCCCCATGCCACCGGTGGCCAGGACGATCGCGCGTGCCGTCACGGCGCCGACGCCGTCCCGGCTGCCCTCGCCGAGCACGTGCAGCGTGGCTCCGACCGCCCGCCCGCCTCGGTCCGTGAGCAGGTCGAGGACGAGCGCGTGCTCGAGCACCTCGATGGACGGGTCGGCGCGCACGGCGGCGATCAGTGCGCGCTCCACCTCCAGCCCGGTGGCGTCGCCACCGGCGTGCGCGATGCGATTGCGCAGGTGGCCGCCCTCGCGGGTGAGTGAGAGCGCCCCGTCGGGCTCCCGGTCGAACCGGGCGCCGAGTGCCGCGAGCTCCCGCACCCGGGCGGGACCCTCGGTGACCAGGATGTCGACCGCCACCGGGTCGCACAGGCCGACCCCGGCCACGAGGGTGTCGCGGTGGTGCTCGGCCGGGGAGTCCCCGACGCCCAGGGCCGCGGCGATGCCGCCCTGGGCCCAGCGGGTCGATCCGGCGTCCAGCAGGGCCTTGGTGACCAGCAGGACGCGGCTGTCCGGGCTCGCCGCGCGCGCGTGCAGCACGGTGGTGAGCCCGGCGATCCCGGACCCGATGACCACGATGTCGGCGTGCCTGGTCCAGCCCGGACGGGGCGCGCCGAGTCGGTGCGGAAGAACAGGCACCTCGCTACGCCCCCCCGCCCAGGCCGCGAGCGCCGGCCGGGTCCAGGACGTCGCCCCGCAGGCTGGACGGATCGCCCGGCAGCGCCGCCGCCGGATCACCGCCCTGCCCGATGATCCGGTTCTCCGCGTCGACGAACAGGACCTTCGGGACGTGCCGGCGTGCCTCGGCGTCATCCATGATCCCGTAGGAGATGATGATGACGAGGTCGCCGGGGTGGACCAGCCGGGCGGCCGCCCCGTTGATCCCGATGATTCCGCTGCCGGCCGGGCCGCTGATCGCGTAGGTCTCCAACCGGGCGCCGTTGTTGATGTCGACGATCGTCACCTGCTCGCCAGGCAGCAGGTCGGCGGCCGCCATCAGGTCGGCGTCGATCGTCACCGAGCCCACGTAGTGCAGGTCGGCCTGGGTGACCGTCGCCCGGTGGATCTTCGAGTTGAGCATGGTCCGGAACACCGGTCAGACCTCCTTGCCCTTGCCGGCGTCGTTGCGAGCCTCGTTGTGGTCTTTGCCGCGGGCTTCGTCGTCGGCGGGGGCCGGCCCGGCCCCCGTCAGGATGAGTTCGACGTTGTCGATCAGCCGGGTGTTCCCGACCCGGGCGGCGACCAGCAGCAGCGCCGGCCCGACCTCGACCGGCCCGAGATCGGACGGGTTGGCCAGCGTCAGGTAGTCGACGTCCACGCCCGGCTCGGCGGCCAGCACCGACCGGGCCGCGGACAGTACGGCCGCCGCGCCCGCTCCAGCCTGCCCGGTGCCGGCGGACAGTGCCCGGGAGAGCGCCAGCGCGCTGCGCCGCTGCTCCGGCCCAAGGTAGGCGTTTCGGCTCGACAGGGCGAGACCGTCGGTGTCCCGCACCGTCGGTACTCCGACGATCTCCACCGGGAACGCCAGGTCGGCGACCATCCGGCGGATGCAGACGAGCTGCTGGGCGTCCTTGCGGCCGAAGAAGGCCACATCAGGGCGCACGAGGTGCAGCATCGTGCCGACCAGGGTGAGCATCCCGTCGAAGTGGCCCGGCCGGGACGCCCCCTCGAGGACGTCGCCGAGCGGGCCGGCACTCAGGGTGACCAGCGGTGCGGGATCATGGACCTGGGCCGGGGCGTAGACGGCGTCGACGCCCTCGCGCGCGCAGAGATCGAGGTCGGCCTCGAAGGTGCGGGGGTAGCGGTCGAGATCCTCACCCGGCCCGAACTGCAGCGGGTTCACAAAGATTGTGACCACCACCTGGTCGGCCCGGCGCCGGGCCGCTCTGATCAGCTCGGCGTGCCCGCGGTGCAGGGCGCCCATCGTCATCACGACGGCGCGCACCCCCCGCGCGGGGCCGTCCCCGACGGGGGACGCGCCGGGTTCGCTCAGCAGGGCGGCGAGCTCGGCGCGGGTGCGGGCGACGGCGGGCCGGCCCGTTCGGGCCGGTGGTCCGGAGGCGGTGGTCCCGCCCCCCGGCCCGGCTGACGCCGATGGCGAGGTCGGTGCAGCCGGCGAGGGCAGCGAGGTCGGTGCGGCCGGCCCGGAAATCGGGCGGGCGGGCGATTGGGCAGGCATGTGAACAGGCATCTGTCCGTTCCAGTCCTCGGATGGGGTACCGGACGTCGCCGGACACTGTAACCCGCATGCAACCTCCCTCGGCCCGGTCTGTGACCGGGCCGTCTTTCACCGCGCAAGCCTGGCCGGGACGGCATCGGGCCGGCTCGCGCCGCGGCCGGAGACCCGAGAAGACACACCGCCCCCGGCCGCTACGGCGCGACCGGGGGCGGTGACTGGACGGAATCGGTGACTGGACCTGCGCGGTCAGTCCTGGCGGTGACGGGGGAAGTCGCCCATGCCGGAGAACGGGCCGTGGCCGGCGGGTGCGGGGGGCGCGGCGGGCGCGGGGGCCTGCGCCGGGAGCTGCGGCCGGCGGTCACCCGCCGGCACCGGGACGACCGTCCCCCGGTCGTCGTCGGCGACGGCTGCGGGCCGGCGGCGCCACGCCCGCTCGCCGATCAGCGTCAGGACGGCTGGCATCAGGATCACCCTGATCACGGTCGCGTCCAGCAGGATCGCCGCGCCGAGCCCCACGCCGAGCTGCTTCATGCTCACCTGCGACAGGGTGGCGAAGATGCTGAACACCGCCACCATGATCACGGCCGCGCTGGTCACCACCCCGGCGCTACGCCGGACCCCGACCAGCACCGCGTCGCGCATCGGCAGGCCCGAGTCGTAGGCCTCCCGGACCCGGCTGAGCACGAACACCTGGTAGTCCATGGACAGGCCGAACAGGATCACGAAGAGCATCAGCGGCAGCCAGTTGGTGATGGCCCCGGTCGAGGTGTAGCCGAGCAGGCCGTCCGCCCAGTGATGCTGGAACACCACCACGAGCAGGCCGTACGCCGCGGCCACCGACAGCAGGTTCAGCGCGACGGCCGCCGCGGCGACGATGGCGCTGCGGAACGCGGCCAGCAGCAGCAGGAAGGCCAGGACCAGCACGAACCCGATCACCAGCGGGGTGCGCCCGTTGAGCTGGGCGTTGAAGTCGGCCGAACCGGCCGTCCACCCGGTGACGTCCGCCGACATCCCGGAGACCGGGTCGATCGTGCTGGGGATGATCTCCCCGCGCAGCGTGTCGAGCACCCGCAGCGAAGCGTCGTCGGTGCCCCCGCCCGCGATCGGGATCGAGATCTTGGCGACCTGGCCGTCCGCGCTGATCTCGGTGGTGATCGGTTCGTACATCATGCCGCTGGCCAGCGCCCGCTCGCGCAGCGCGTCGATGGCGCCCACCGCCTGCGGCGCCCGCATGTCGGCGGCCGAGACCACGACGACCGCGGCCGTCTGCTCGCCCGGGAAGGCCGCCTGGACCCGATCGTAGGTCTGCATGATCGGAAGATCGTCGGGGATGTCGTCCATGCCCGGCTCGACGGTCCGCAGCCCCAGGGCGGGCACCGCCAGCAGGATCAGCAGCCCGCCGGTGACCACCGCGACGATGCCGGGGCGGCGCAGCAGCCGTCCCATCAGGCCGGGCCGGGTCAGATCCGCGCCCGCGGGGGTCGTGGTGCCCGCCGTGTTCACTCCGGTCGCGGCCACCGCCGCGGCGTCGGCGCGGGTGGCGGCGCGGCGGTGCCAGGGCAGCCGCAGGAGCTCGACCCGGTCACCCAGCCAGGACAGCACCGCCGGCAGCACTGTGAGCGAGCCGAGCACCGCGATCAGCACCACGATGACCGTGCCGCCGGCGATTCCGCTGAACACGCTCAGCCCGGTCAGCAGCAGACCCGCCATCGAGACGGCGACCGTCAGCCCGGACACCAGAACGGCGTGACCCGAAGTGTCCGCGGCGATCTCCAGCGCGCGTTGCGGGCTGTGCCCGGCGGCCCGCTCCTCACGCTCGCGGCGGATGTAGAACAGGGCGTAGTCGACGCCGACCGCCAGGCCGATGAGCAGCATGACCGAGGTCGCGGTCTCGTCCGTGGGCAGCAGCCGGCTGGTGAAGGCGACGACACCCAGCGCCCCGACGAACGCGGTCAGCGCGAGCGCGACCGGCACCAGCGCGGCGACGACCGCGCCGAAGACGGCCAGCAGAATGCCGAGGGTGAGCGGGATGGCGAGCAGCTCGGCCCGCTTGAAGTCCTTGCCGATCGTGTCGCCGAGCGCCTTGTCGGCACTCGCCTCGCCGACCTCCTCGACGAGCAGCCCCGGATGCTCGTCGGCCGCGGCCGCGACGGCGGCCAGCACCGGGTCGATCCGGTCGGTGGCGGTGTCCTCGTCACCGCGCATCTCGAAGGTCACCATGACCGAACGACGGTCGGTGGACACCAGCCCGGGGTTCGCCTCCACCCCGGGCAGCGCGATCGGCGCCCGCAGGTTGGTCACCTCACCGGTGCCGTCGAGCCGCGCGGCGACGTCCGCGAGGGCGGCCCGCAGCTCGGGGTCGGCGAGCAGCTCCTCGGGGCTGGCCGCCTGCGCCGGCCGCTGGATCAGCACGTTCTCGTTGGCGGGGGAGGTGAACCCGTGCGCGTCCAGGGTGCTCTGGGCCCGCCCGTCCTCACCGACGCTGTAATCGTCGTCACCGAGGGTGCTGGTCCCGATCAGGCTCCCCAGCAGCGTGACGAGCACGACGCCGAGGATCCAGCCGCCGATGGCGAGGCGGCGGTGCCGCACGCTCCACCGGGCCGCGCGGGCGGCCAGGTGGGTGGCGTGCGTGCGTGTGGGCGTGGGGCCGTCGGGGGACGCGCCGGTCGGCGCGGCCCGGTGAGCATGGCGTGGGCCGCGGTCGGCCGGCCCGTCCGAGGCGCCGGACCCCGACGGGGCGGGTGAGCGGCGCGGCGTCGATGCTGTCGGAGGTCTCGTGCGCATGGAACGACGATCTCGTTCCGGCCGTTCCTGGTCACTGCGGAGAGCTACCAGGTTTGAGGTGCCGAAATCCTCCGGTGCCCGGTGGGGTTCGCTCGCGGCCCCAGGTGGGGCTAACCCCCGGCCGGCGGGATGGTCACGCGGTGGACAGGTAATCCTTGAACGAGATCCCGGTCAGCCGCTCGTAGGCCTCGACATAGCGGGCGCGCGTCGACTCGACGATGTCGTCGGGCAGCTCCGGTGCCGGCGGGTTGCGGTCCCACCCCGTGCTGACCAGGTAGTCGCGGATGAACTGCTTGTCATAGGACGGCTGGGTGCCGCCCGGAGTCCAGGCGTCCGCCGGCCAGAACCGGGACGAGTCGGGGGTGAGCACCTCGTCGGCGAGCCGCAGCACGCCGTCGGTGTCGTGGCCGAACTCGAACTTGGTGTCGGCCAGCAGGATCCCGCGCTCGGCGGCCAGGTCGCTGGCCCGCCCGAAGATCTGCAGGGTGAGCCGCTCGAGCTCGGCCGCCAGCTCCGCGCCGACCCGCCCGGCCGCGTCGTCCCGGCTGATGTTCTCGTCGTGCTCCCCGATCGGCGCCTTCGTCGACGGCGTGTAGATCGGGTTCGGCAGCCTGCTGCCATCCTCCAGGCCGGCGGGGAGCGGATGGCCGCTGACGGTGCCGGAGCGCTGGTAGTCCTTCAGCCCGCTGCCGGTCAGGTAGCCGCGGGCGACACACTCGATCTGCACCATGTCCAGCCGGCGGCACAGCATCGAACGCCCGCGCAGCTGCTCGGCGTAGGGCGCGAGCTCCGCCGGGTACTCGTCCACACTCGAACTGATCACATGGCTCGGGACGAGATCACCGAGCTGGTCGAACCACCACAGGCTGAGCCCGGTGAGCACCGCGCCCTTGTCGGGGATCTCCGTGGGCAGCACGACGTCGAAGGCTGAGATCCGGTCGCTCGCCACGAGCAGCACCGCGTCATCCCCGACCGCGAACAGCTCACGCACCTTCCCCGAGCCGAGATGCGTCAGCCCGGCGAACTCCTCATGTGTCAGCGGCATGGTCCGACCGTACCGGTAGCCTCCTGCCCGGGACGCCCGCTCAACGTGCCTCTTCGTGATGCCCCCGCTCGGTTGCCCGGCGGCGGACCCCGGGCCGGGGCGACCGGCCCGGGGTCCTGGTCGGGATGCGGATGCCGGCGGCCGCCGGCAGCATGTCGCCTTGTGGCGAGCGCCGGGGACACCGCGGGCGGTTCAACGGCCGACGGCGCCTTCCGCGCCGCGGCCCGGGCCATCCTCTTCCCGTCAACCGGTCATCCCCGGCACGCCGTCTACGGGACGGTGCTGGCCGCCGGCCTGATCGCCGCCCAGGACCCTGATCAGGACTCGGCCGCCGAGATCATCGCCGCGGTCGCCACGACAATGGTCGTCTTCTGGCTGGCACACGGCTACGCCCACGCCATCGGCCACCGCGTCCGGCGCGACACCGGTGACGGCATCGGGCGCGTAGCCGATCGCCGAGCCGGCGCCGGCGCCGGCGCCGACGCCGGCTTCGGCTGGTCTGGCGCCCGGCGCGCGCTGGTCGAGAACTGGCCGATGGTCCGGGCCTCGTTCCTGCCGCTCGCCGTGCTGGCAGTCGCCCGTGCGGCCGGCGCGAGCGTCAGCGACGCGCAGGAGGCGGCACTGTGGACCTCGCTGCTGCTGCTCTGCGCGTGGGGCCTGTTCTCCGGGCGCGCGGGAGGCCTACGCCGCTGGCGACTCGCCGGCTACACCGCGGGAATCGCCCTACTCGGCATCGTTCTGATCGGCCTGGAGGTCGCCATCCACTGACCATTGCCCAGAAGTAGCCGGCAACCGCCAGGCGCGGCCGGTATTCGGGCATCCGTGAAGGTGTGATGTGGGGGGCGGGTGGCTGGGGTCCGGTCCGGGTCGGTCCGGGCTGGTCCGGACCGATTCTGGCGCTCGGCTACTCGCCTTTTCGTTTCTTTCTCGCCGTTTCGGGTGGCTTTTCCGGTGGAACCCTGCCTGAAAGAGTGAGAAGGATGTCAAAGGGCGAGCAGGCTACCGGGGTGTGCGGGGTCGACCCGTGATCTCCGATCTCCGGGCCCCTGGCCCCCAGGTCCAGATGCTGCCGGCTCCGGGTTCCGAGGTTCCCCGGCCCCCGAGCACAGAGGCAGCCGGGCCCCCGGGCAGCCGGGCCCCAGAGGTCGCCGGGTGTACGAGGCCCGGGGTCGAGACCTCCGGGGCTGCCCCCGGCCCTTCGTCCCGCCGGCGCCTACCCGGGATCCCTACCTCTGAACCCGGAAGACAAAAATATTGGGAAATCGTATTCGTGCTTATATCTTTAGTGCGCCCGACGGTTGGCTATCGAAGAATTTTCAGCCAGGTCATCGATCGAGGGCTGGATATCGGCGCACGGCTGGATTTGCTCCTGGCACCGTGGAAGGCATGAGTCGCCACGACCCCGCGCTTGCTCGGGCCCTGGCGGTCGCGTGCCGCCAGAAGGGTGCGCTCACGCGCGTACAGGCGCGTTGTGCCGGCCTTACCGACCATCGCCTACATCAGTTGGTCCAGAACGAGGACTGGCTTAATCCCGTCCAGGGCGGATATGTCGTCCCCACCTGCGACACTTATCTTGGGCGCTGTCAGGCGGCGCTGCTCGTCCTGCCGTGCGCCACCCTCTGCGGCCTGACGGCAGCGCGCCTGCACGAGTTCCCGACCCTGCCGCCGTGCTCGGACGACGAGCCGATCCACCTGCTCCTGCCACCCGGTTCCTCGCGGCGGCGGAACAAGGGCGTCGTGCTGTGGTACGACGCGATGTCCGCCGAGCAGCAGGAGCAGGTGCACGGCCTGCGGGCGACGAGTGCGGCCCGCACGCTCGTCGACCTGCTGGCGTCGGGATCACGTGACACCGCGGCCAGCCTGCTCGACCATGCGGCTGAGGGCGGCCTCGTCGCGCCCGAGGAGCTCGACGAGCTGCGCGGCGCCCTTGACACCCAGCCCGAGGCGACTCGGCCGGACCCCGTCCGGCCCGACACCTGACCTCGGCTTTCACCCGTTGCCCGCGACCCGACCCGACCGGGCTGGGCAGGACCGGGCCAGACCGGACCGGGTTGGGCCAGACCGGACCGGGTTGGGCCAGGCCGGACCGGGTTGGGTCAGGCCCTTCCGTCCTGTCCGGCCCCGGTACGTCCGCTTCGTCTAGCTCAGCGCGGCCAGCCGGTCGAAGACGGGGGTGAGCCGCTCGACGTAGCGTTCCGGTCGGCTGACCTCGTCCAGGCGAGCCTCGTCGAGCGGCAGGCCGCGGTCGCCCGCGTGCTTGCGCAGCGTCTCGCGGAAGGGGACGCCCGTCTGCCAGGTTTCCATCGCCGCCGCCTGGGTGACGGCGTAGGCGTCCTCGCGCGACAGCCCGGTTTCCACCAGCTCCAACAGCACCGCCGAGGTGTAGACGAGCCCGCCGGTGGCGTCGAGGTTCGCCCGCATCCGTTCCCGGTCGACGACGAGGCCGTCGACGAGCCGGGTGGTGAGGTGCAGCAGGTAGTCCACGCCGCAGGCGGCGTCCGGCAGGGCGATGCGCTCGGTGGAGGAGTGCGAGATGTCCCGCTCGTGCCACAGCGGGACACCTTCGAGGACGGGCACGTACTGGGCCCGGACGATCCGGGCGATCCCCGCGATGCGCTCCGACATGATCGGGTTCTTCTTGTGCGGCATCGCGGACGAGCCCTTCTGGCCCGACCCGAACGGCTCGGACAGCTCCCGGACCTCTGTGCGCTGCCCGTGCCGCACCTCGAGGGCGACCGCCTCGCAGACCGTCGCCAGGCCGGCGAGGGCCGCGACCCAGGAGGCGATCCCGTCCCGCAGGACGACCTGTGTCGCGACCGGCGCCGGGGTGAGGCCGAGCTTGTCCGCGACGTAGCCCTCCACGTCGGTGTCGATGTTCGAGTATGTGCCGACCGCTCCCGAGATCTTCGCGACGCCGACGTCCGCCCGCGCCGCGCGCAGCCGGTCACGGCAGCGGGCCATCCCGAAGGCCAGGTCGGCGACGCGGTGGCCGAACACCGTCGGCTCGCCGTGGATGCCGTGCGTGCGGCCGACCCGCAGGGTCCCGCGGTGCGCCAGCCCGAGGTCGCGCAGCGCGGCGACCAGCCGGTCGGCACGGGCGAGCAGCAGGTCGGTGGCCTCGACGAGCTGGCAGGCGAGCGCGGTGTCGAGCAGGTCCGACGAGGTCATGCCGAAGTGCACGTAGGCCGCGGCGGAACGCGGCTCGGTCTGGTCGGCCCAGGCGGTCAGGAAGGCGATCACGTCGTGCTGGGTGACGGCCTCGATCTCGGCGACGGCCTCCGGCGTCGGGGCCGCCGCGGCACGCACCGGGCCCACCGCGTCGGCCGGAACGCGCCCGGCCGCCGCGTGCGCCTCCAGGACCAGGACCTCGACCTTGCACCACAGCTCGTACTTGTTCGCCTCGGACCACACCCGACCCATGTCGGGCAGTGTGTAGCGACCGATCATGCGCGTGCCGCCGCGGTCGCCGCCGCCGCGACGTCAGCGAGAGAGTCGGCCGCGGCCTGCTCGAACTCGTCCTTGAACGTCGCGAGCTTCAGGCCGAGATCCGGGTCGGCCAGCGCCAGGATCTGGATCGCGAGGATCGCGGCGTTCGTCGAGTTGTTCAGCCCGACGGTGGCCACCGGCACGCCGGGCGGCATCTGCGCGATGGCGAGCATGGAGTCCATGCCGTCCAGCGCGCCACCGGAGATCGGCACGCCGATGACCGGCAGGGTCGTCAGGGCCGCGACGGCACCCGGCAGCGCGGCGGCGAGCCCGGCGCCGGCGATCACCACCTGGATCTCCCGCGCGCGCAGCTTCCCTACGTACTCCGCGAGCGTGCGCGGGGCGCGGTGCGCCGAGAGGGAGACCTCCTCGTAGGCGACCCCGAAGCGCTCCAGGGTGGCGCCGGCCTTGCTCATGGTCTGGGTGTCCGACGGGGAGCCGTAGACGATCGCCACCCGCGGATCCGTCGAGCCGCCCCTTGCCCCGTTGCCCTGTGACGACTTGCCCTGCGACACGCTCACTCCTTCTTGTCCTGCTGGTCCTGCGACTGGTGAAGGTCGCCCACCCCGGAACCGGCGCGGTGGACGCCCACCGCGCCGCGCATCCGGGACGGGTCCCCGATGTCGGTGCGGTAGTGGGCACCGTCCAGCGAGATGCGGCTGATGGCCTCGTATGCCGATCCTCGCGCGGACTCGAGGTTCGAGCCGATGGCCGTGACGGACAGCACCCTGCCACCCGACGCGACCACCTGCCCCTGTTCGTCCCGGCGGGTCCCGGCGTGGAGCACGTCCACCCCCGCCAGCGCGTCGGCCGCGGCCAGACCACGGATGGGATCACCGAGCCGCGGGTTCGCCGGGTAGCCGGCGGCGGCGACGACCACGGTGATCGCGGCCCCCGACCGCCACACCGGCGGCCGCCGCCCGGAGAGCACGTCGGTCAGCGGCGTGTTGAGCAGTGCCAGGATCGCCTGTACCTCGGGGTCACCGAACCGAACGTTGAACTCGACCACACGAATGCCACGGGACGTCAGCGCCAGCCCGGCGTACAACAGACCGGTGAACGGGGTTCCCCGGCGGGCCATCTCGTCCACTGTCGGCCGGATCACCGTGCGGACCACCTCGGCGGTCAGGTTCCGCGGCGCCCACGGCAGCGGGGTGTAGGCCCCCATCCCGCCGGTGTTCGGGCCGGTGTCGCCGTCGCCGACCCGCTTGTGGTCCTGGGCGGGCAGCAGCGGCACCACCGAGCCGGACTCGGTGACGATCGCGAACAGCGAGACCTCGGGCCCGTCGAGGTACTCCTCGAGCACCACCCGGTCGTCCGGGCCACGCAGGCTCGCCCGGACGGCGTCGACGGCCGCGTCCCGGTCGGTGGTCACGGTGACGCCCTTGCCCGCGGCGAGACCGTCGTACTTCACGACGTACGGCGGGCCGAAAGTATCCAGATCGGCCAGCGCCGAGGAGATCTCGGTGTGGTCCCGCGAATCGGCCGTGGGGACGCCCGCCGCTCGCATGATCTCCTTCGCGAACGCCTTGCTGCCCTCCAGCCGCGCGGCCGCGGCGGACGGGCCGAACGCCCGCAGCCCACGGGCCCTGATCTCGTCGGCCGCGCCGGCGACCAGCGGGACCTCGGGGCCGATCACCGTCAGATCGGCGCGCACCGACTCGGCGAGGGCGGCGACAGCATCCGGATCGTCGACCCGCAGTGGACGCGGCTCGGCCAGCTCCGCCGTCCCCGCGTTGCCCGGGGCGCACACGAGCGAGCCGACATTGGGATCCCGGGCCAGCGCGCGGCACAGTGCGTGCTCGCGCCCGCCGGATCCGACGACGAGGACCTTCACCGGTCGGGGGAGGCCGGGGTGGCGGCCGCGGAAGTCACGGGGTCCAGGTTAGCGCGCACGTTGATCATCCTTTGTCTTGTGGCCCTGTCGGCGATGCCGTCCCGAGTGTCCCGGGGATCGACTGGTGCCAGCAATGTCCGCTTGCTCATCAGCAAGAAGAGACCACGACAGGACCCGTGCCGCCTCCACCGACCACCGCCGTGTCGCATGGTCCGGGCCCCCGCCCGGCGCCCGGCTCGGGCCGCGGGGCTTCGGGGGCGCGCGTCGGCGCTGTCGACGTCCTTTTACCCGTTTCGACGAAGTGTGGCGACTGAATGAGTGCATGGACTCACTCAATCGCCACACTTCTCTGTGCGCGCCGGAAACGGCGCCGGTGGTGGAGATGGAATTAGATGTGGCTAATAGATTGAGAAGGTGGAGGGGCTACAGGCCCACGCCGGCCTGCCAGAGCATGTGAGCCATTCCGTGCACCAGGTGAAGTGCGCAACGGCGGGCGTCCACCTCGGCCATGCCCTCGACTATCGACGGGGCGTCGACGGGCCACACCTGCACCTCACGGCCGAGCACCGTCAGCGGCGCGGGGGCGTCGCGGCCCTCGAAGGTGCGTCCGTCCGGTTCGACGAACAGGTGCAGGGAGCGTCCCGGGGCCGGGAAACTCTCGCAGCGCCAGTAGAGGAGTGGCCAGGCGTGCAGCCGCTCGCGGCGAAGGAGCCGGCGGCGTGCCGGTGTGGTCCCCGACCGACGTCCGTGCCGGCCGGTGGGCGGCGGACTGGCGGTGTCGGGGTCCGCGTCGTCCTCGTCACGGCGGCGGTCCTGTCTGGAGTCGTCCTCCCCGGCCCGTGCGGCGGCCCGTGTGGCGGCGCGGTCCATGGTCGACGTCCGGAGTCGTGGCGTGCCGTTCCAGTCGGGGACATCGTCGTGGGATCGTTCGGCGCGGCGGCCGTTCGTGCGGACGATGACCGGCGGGGTGAGGCGCTCGGCCGCGCAGAAGCCCAGGAAGTCGTCGATCTGGGCCTGGACGTGCTCGGCGATCGCCGCCGCCCGCTCGAGGCGCTGGGCCTCGGCGCGCTTCGAGCTGCGGATGGCGTGACTGCCGCGAAGGAGAACGTCGGTCAGGGTCTCCGGCAGCGCCTCGCCGGTGGGGGAGAAACCGACCGGCCACGTCGCGGGGTCGATGCCGTGGCGTAGCGGATGGTCAGGATGGACGGTGGGTGACCAGCGTGCCGGGCCTGGCTGGCGTGGTGCCGTCGCCGGCTCGAGTTCGGTCGAGGGTCGCGCGGTGGCGAGTGTCTCGTTCGTGATCTCGGAGCCCGCGCCGTCGGCGCCGTCGGCGTGCTCGTCGTCCCAGGAGGCCTGCGACGGGTATCCCGCCATCGCCACCACCCCCGGTCGTCGCCTACTGTGACCGGCCAAGCGTCGACCGTAACGCTCCGTAGCGCAACTCCGGCCCGACCCGATCACCGCGCGACTGTTCACCGCACGGGGGACCGGTCACGGCTCGGGACCGGGCACGGCAGGGTGGACGGCTGTGTGGGCCGTGCCCGGGTCAGATCAGTTCGTTGATCACCAGGGTCTGGGCGCGGCCGGGGCCCACCCCGACCGCCGACACCGGGGCGCCCGCCATCTCCTCGAGTGTCGCCACATACGCCTGGGCGGCCTCGGGGAGATCGGCGAACCGGGTGACACCCGAGATGTCCTCGTGCCACCCAGGCAACTCGACGTAGATCGGTTTCGCGTGGTGGAATTCCGTCTGCGTCATCGGCATCTCATCGGTGCGCTGACCGTTGATCTCGTAGCCCACGCAGACTGGCACCGTGTCGAAGCCGGAAAGTACGTCGAGTTTGGTGAGGAAAAGGTCGGTGAGGCCGTTCACCCGGACTGCGTAGCGGGCGATGACCGCGTCGAACCAGCCGGTGCGCCGGGCCCGGCCGGTGGTGACCCCGAATTCTCCGCCGATGCGGCGCAGCTCCTCGCCGACCTTGTCGTCGAGCTCGGTCGGGAACGGGCCGGCGCCGACCCGGGTCGTGTACGCCTTGATGATCCCGATCACCCGGTTGATGCGGGTGGGGCCGATGCCGGCGCCGGTCGCGGCGTAGCCGGCGGTCGGGTTCGAGGAGGTCACAAACGGATACGTGCCGTGGTCGACGTCCAGGAGGGTGCCCTGGGAGCCCTCGAGGAGGACGACTTTGCCCTCGCGCAGGGCGGTGTCGAGGAGCAGGCCGGTGTCGGCGATGTGCGGGGTCAGCCGCTCGGCGTAGGCGGCGTACTCCTCGACGACCTCGTCGACCTCGATGCGCCGCCGGTTGTAGACCTTGGTCAGGACCTGGTTCTTCTCCCGCAGCGCCAGCTCCAGCTTCTGCCGGAAGATGCCGGGGTCGAGCAGGTCCTGCACCCGGATGCCGGTGCGGGCGACCTTGTCCCCGTACGCAGGGCCGATGCCCCGGCCCGTCGTGCCGATCCGGGCCTTGCCCAGGTACCGCTCGGTGACCCTGTCCAGGGCACGGTGGTGCGGCATGATCAGATGGGCGTCCGCGCTGATGAGCAGACGGGAGACGTCGACTCCGCGGGCCTGTAGGCCGTCCATCTCCGAGAGCAGCACACCGGGGTCGATCACGACGCCGTTACCGATCACCGGAACGCAGTCGGTGCGGAGCACACCGGACGGAATCAGGTGCAGGGCGTAACTCTCCGCACCGATCACCACCGTGTGTCCGGCGTTGTTGCCACCCTGGTAACGGACGACGTAGTCGACGGCGCCGCCCAGGAGGTCGGTCGCCTTTCCTTTTCCCTCGTCGCCCCACTGGGCGCCGATGAGGACTAGTGCGGGCACCGGGCGAGGTTACTAGGGATATGGGCCCGTCGTGGTCCGTCCGCCAGACCCCGCGGGCCGGCGGCGGCGTTCCGTGGCCGGATGGCGGCTATGCGAGACCGAGTTCCGCGGCCGCGGCCGGGTCGCTGTCCGTGAGGAACTGCCGGCACCGGGCCGCCTCCTCGGCATCGTTGATCTCCGCCGCGGCGCGGGAGAGCGCGGCCAGCGCGCGCAGGAAGCCGCGGTTCGGCTCGTGGGACCACGGGACCGGCCCGTGCCCCTTCCAGCCGGACCGGCGGAGCTGGTCCAGGCCCCGGTGGTACCCGGTCCGCGCGTAGGCGTACGCCTCCACCGGGCGCCCGGCGCGCAGCGCGTCCTCGGCGAGGACCGCCCAGCCGAGGCTGATGGCCGGGAACCGGGCGGCGACCGTGTCCGGCGTGTCGCCGGCCCGCAGCGCGTCCGCGGCCGCCGCGTCGGAGGGCAGCAGCGTGGGCGGCGGGCCCGACAGGAGGTTCTGGTTCGCGGGCGGTGTCGTCATGACCTCATCCTGCCCGACGCCGGAGCCGTTCCGGGGTCGAGCCGCCCGCGGACGGCCACTGAACGGCCACGGACGGCCACTGAACGGCCACGGACGGCCGCGGGCCCCGCCGGCATCGCGTCGGCGCCCCGCCGGTGTCGCGACCGGCATCGTGCCGCCGCCGGCCCTACTTCTCCTGTGTCGGTTGATTTCTTCCGTAGTCTGTCTGTTGGTTTTTAGATTTCTGCTTGACGGCAATCGAGGGCCGGGCGGACCACGGCACGGGCGCGGAGGCGAGATCGGGACCAGCCCGGGACCACGGCGCCCTCGTGGAACCTCGTGCCAACGAGGCATAGCCCGACCTGCCAGACGGTCATGAGGACCCGGCGCCCGTCATCCGGAGGTACGCGTGGCCGCCGCAGGTCCGGCGCCGTCCGCCGTCCTGGCGGGTGGCGACGGCGATGTCAGGGGCTGTGCTCCGCTGGGCACCGCGGTCCCGCCCGGCCCGGCCCCACGCCCGGCCTGGTCTCGCTGCGGGTGGGCGGGCGCGCACGACGCCCGGCCCGGCGACATCCAGGCCCCGAGGCGCCTTGGCATGGACGCCGCGCGACGTCCCGCCGTGGCACCGCAGGTCGTCAGTGCCGAGCCGTGGCAGCCGCCAGCCGCTGACGGCGCTGTCAGCCGCTGGGAGCGGATGCGGGTGCCGGCCGTCGGTCGTGCCGCCAGCCGGCTGACGGCGCTGTCAGCCACTGGGGGTGCTGTCGACGGTGTGAGGGCGCTGCCGGCCGTCTCAGGGCGTGCGGACAGCTGTCGACGCTGTCAGCTGTCGGCAACGTCCGCTGACGCCGCCGACGTCGGCCGTCGACGGTGGTGTCAGGTGAAGCCCGGCGCTGCCGGGATGCCCGGCGGGTGGTCCGGTGGTGCTGTGTGTCCGGCGGCGCTGATGGTGTCTCAGCCGTTGACGGTGACGTTCCACAGGTTCTGGCCGACCACGCCGGGCTGACCGTCACTCACTCGGGTGAGGTACGAGTAGAGCGCGGCGATGCCCTGCGATTCCGGGCCGAACTTGCCGTCGACGGTCAGGACGAACCGGCGGTCGCGCATCTCCGCCTGCCATATGAAGGCGTCCGCGCGCACGTCGTCGCCCATACCGACGTTCAGCGCCTCGCCGCCGAACTGGCCGCCGACCTCAGCCCGAGCGCGCTCGAGCGTCATGGGCGGCTCGGCCGGCGTCAGGGCCTGGGCGATCACGTCGCCGCCGGCACCGGACGACGCCGGCGCCGGGCCGTTCCTCGTGAGGCCGAGCTTGCTGGTGCAGCCGGGCCATGGTGACCAGCCGCGGCTGTCGTACAGCTTGTACGCGGCCTCGTCCTGCATCGCGGGAGGAGCCTGGTCGGGTCGGCCGGGGTAGCCCAGGCCCGTCCAGGTGCGCTGGTCGAACTGGTAGGCACCGTAGAAGCCGTTGCCGGTGTTGATGGCGTAGTTGCCGCCCGACTCGCACTTGCGGAGCTTCGCGAAGTCGTCGGCAGTCGCCGCTCCCGCGGGAGCGGCGGTCACCGCGAGCCCGGTGCCGACCAGCGCCGTCACGGCGCCGGTGGTGCGCAGGACCCGAGTCGCGGTGGACGGTCCCTGGGTCGCTCGGTGCCTTCCGCCACGGCCATTGGAACGGGCGGGAACACGATCATGCGATCGCATCAGAGTCCTTCCCGTCGCCTACGGGGTGAGCTGTCGGGTTCGGGCTGGAAGTTGCCCGGTCGGCGCCGCTGGCCCGGAGCCCGTCCTCGCGGATCGGTGTGCTCCCGGCCGCATGTTTCGCCGGCTTAACCCCTAGGACGCCGGGGGGCGTCCGGATGGTGGGTCCCCCGCTCCTGCCCGATGTTGTCCGTGCTCGTTCCGGCCATGGGGACGGGGGCAGGACTCGGCGTCCGTCCGCATGGCCTCGCCCGGGGAGGCGAGTGGGCGGAACTGTAGCGAGATCTAGCTAGACGGCGCAAATTCGGGCGGCTAGTGGGGGATGCGAAAGGACCACATCGGAGCTACCCGAATGGGCTGATTGACGTGTGACGTAGCCGATCGTGACGAGAAGCACTGATCCAGATGACGTTACCGCCAGGCCGCGGACGGCTGTCCGCCGGGGTGGGTCGGGCCGCGTGCCGTCGCGTCTCGACGGCTCCTCTAAAAGTACGTTTGTCGTTCGTTTGTAGTTTTTTCCTAGATAATTACGTTCTGTATATCTAACGTGACTAGATGGAGATTGATGAGTTGTGGGCCCGGGGGCACGGGGCGGGGCGGAGGGAGGACCTGCACGGGCGACGGGATCGGGCTGGCCGTCCGCGGTGGGCGTGTCCCGGCCTGTGCGGGACACGCCCACCTGCCGGGATCACCGGCGTGGACGGCTCCTCCTGCGGCCTGGGCCGGAGGAGATCATGCGGCGGGCTCGACCTAGCCGAGTCGGCGGCGGGTCGCGCGCCGCGGCGACTTGGCTGCCGGAGGGTTCGTCCGATCATCGGGTGGATCACGGATGAGAACACGGCCCCCGGCATCGGGACTTCGACGCAGGCTTGCCGCCTGAGTCCGTACCGCCTCCCGTGCCGCGCGGATCGTTGGGGCGATCCGCGCACCGCCCCCGCCCGCACGGCGGGGTCTGCCCCGTGCGGGCGGGTCGTACGGTCCTGGCGCCGGCGGGTCTTCGCTGCCGACGAACCGGGGCGACGCAGAGTGCCGAGCTCGTGCTGGTGGGGGAATCGCGGTTGCGACAGCACGTGGTCAGCCGCGGGCGGGATGTCCGGGGACACACCGGCTGGGCGGAGTTGGAACACGGATGATTCGCCGGCGTCCGGTTCGAGGGCCTGAGTCCTTGGAGGGATGGCTCACCGCGACGGGCGCGGGTGGGAGGCCTCATCCGGGGGAAGGACGCCTTGCGAAGGGGGCTCGACCGGTGCGTGGGGGCCACCGCGACCGGGCGGCGGCGTGGGGGCGGCCGTCAGGAGGGTGCGGTGGGTCGGTTCAGGCCAGCGGGGGAGCGGTCGCCGCGTGCGGCGGTGGCCGTCAGACGGTCCGGCTGGTGACCGAGTGCGCCGGTCGGCAGGCGTCAGCCGAAGGTGGCCGCCCAGGTCTGCGGACCCAGGACGCCGTCCACCACGAGGCCGCGTGCGGCCTGGAAGTCACGCGCCGCGGCCGCGGACCGTGGTCCGTAGCTGCCGTCGACCGTGAGGGGGTAGCCGAGGGAGGTCATCTTGGCCTGCCAGGAGCGGACTTCGTCGCTGACCTGGTTGACCATCGACGCGGTGTATGTCCGCGTCAGGTTTGGGACGCCCGCGGCTGCGGGCTGGGCGACCAGCGAGGTGCGCTCGGCCGCTCTGGACGCCTGGACCCCGGCGCCTGATGACGACGCGCCGGGCAGGAGCTGCTCGGAGCCCATTCCGCTCCCGCAGACCGGCCACTGGCCGAACCCGGAACGGAGTGCGAGTTGCAGTGCCGCTGCGTCCTGCACGGCGGGCGGAGCCGTGTGTGGCAGCCCCGAGTAGCCGAGGCTGCGCCAGGTGCCTGGCGAGAACTGGTAAGCGCCATAGTAGCCGTTACCGGTGTTCGTCGTGTAGTTACCGCCGGACTCGCATTGCCGCAGACCTTCCCAGGTCGTGGCGGCGTTGGCCGGCTGGCTCAGGGCGAGTGTTCCGCCGACCGCCGCGGCGATGACGGGGACGGAGACGAGAGTGCGGGCCCGGCTGCGGGTACTGCTGCGGCGTTGTCGGCCACTGGTACGTGCGTCGGACATGCGTGAGTTTTCCTTCCCCACGCCTGCGAGGTGAGCTGTCGGGTTCGGGCAGGGAAAAAGCCCGGCCGCCAAGTCAGGAACTCCGGAAATCCTGTGCCTTCGGCAACGGAGGACAAGATTCCTCCTCGTGTCGTCGGCGTTAGCGGCTTCACCCCAAGGTCCCCAGAATCGGCGACCGGGTATTGGTTCCCCCGCTCCTGCCATCGGGTTTCTGTTTCCAACGGATGGGGGCAGGGATTCGGCGTGCCACCCGTCGGGTGCCCGGCCTGTCTCCGGGCACGGCGAAGACCATAACCACGCCGTCAGGTCGAATGACAAGCACTGAATGCCTCAGGTGAAAAAGAGCACACCGCCCGGTGGCTGCTTGAGGTTTGATCGTGGTGCTGGTATCGCGCGCGCATGCGCGCTCATTAACTTGGCGACCGCGTCGTGGAGGGTGGTTCGTACCGACAGATCACACTGGTGAAAGATCGTTACCATTGGGCGTGCTGTCGGCAATCGAGCCGAATATGAGAGAAGGCTACCCGCGGCCGGCCAGGCCGTCATCAAGCGGCTAGAAAATTCATATCTTCGTGCTGATGTATGCCCGCATGCCGTGATGTGTGAGAAACGTAACTGTAACTATGAGTTAACTTGTTGGGGTACTTCTGTGACTGCTTGCGGGGTGGTGGCCCCCCTCGGGGTCGGGTCGGTACGTCCCGTTCGCCCCTCGGATCGATCTTGGTTGAGATGGGTCCGTGTGTGTCTCTCGCCCGTGATCGGGCGATCGCGTGGGCTGTCTGGTGCCTCTGTGCGTGCCCCGAAGTAGCCCCGTTCGGGCGGGAATCCGAGCTGTCCCGCGGCCCCGCGGGCGGGGTGGCGCGCGGTTCGGCCACGGGTGTGCGTCTCGGGACGGGCCGGGAGAGGTATCGCCGGGGCGCACGAACGGGTGCGCTCGGGACGCCACGGGGGGCGCTCGGGTCGCCGCGGCAGCAGCGTTCGGCGCGCGGCGGCATGTGTCGGCATGTGTCGGGTAGGACGCATCGGGGCCGCTGAGACACATAGGAGCCCACGCGAACACTGCGTCCGGTGCGAACTCCGATGGGTCGTGCGCGTGGTCTCAGCAGGCTTTACCCGATCCGCAACCCGTGAGGGGCCTGTGGTGGGCTGTGGGCTTCGGAGTGCCCTGGGTTGGTATGGGCGCCGATGTCGCGCCGACCACCCGCACGATCTTCATGAGGCCTCGCCGGGCGGGCGACGCCTCACATCCACTTCGATGGGTGCGCTTCCGCATGGATGTGAGCGGGTGCACACTCTGTTCCGAGTTGGCGCCGTGTGCTCCGCTGGGCACCGCGCGTCCACGATAGCTTTGTGTGCCTATTTGGGCACTATGCGTCCCAGGTTTCATTGGGTGTCCGGATGGCACTGAGCGTCCCGGGCGGCATCGGGCGGCATCGGGCCTCCCGGGCGGCACCGGGCGAGGCGCCCCGTCCCGGGTAACGGTGCGTGTCCCGACGGGTGCCTCATTGTTTCCGGGAATGTGGTCCCCCGGGCGCGCGGCGCTCAGGGGGTTCCGGTGCCGCCGTCCGCGGCCGCGGCCGGCGGCCGCCCGAAGAGCAATGAGGAGACACGGCGTCGGGACATAAGGAGAGCGGAGCCATGGAGCGGAGCCATGGGGAGAACAGTGCCGCGCGCGGCCGAGGGCCACAGCCCGGGACACATGGACTCCGCCGGGCATAGGAGTACTCCCGGGGACAGACGTCCCCGGGAGGGAGAGGAGCGGATCAGGTGACCGTCGGGCCGTGAACCGGACGGGGCCGGTCAGACCCCGATCGACCGGCCGGCGGAACGCAGGTCGTCACAGGCCTGGGCGACCCGGGCGGCCATGGCGGTTTCGGCGGCCTTGCCGTAGGTGCGCGGGTCGTAGGCCTTCTTGACCCCGACCTCACCGTCCACCTTGAGGACACCGTCGTAGTTGCGGAGCATGTGGTCGACGATCGGCCGGGTGAACGCGTACTGGGTGTCGGTGTCCACGTTCATCTTGATGACGCCGTAGTCGAGCGTTTCGCGGATCTCGGAGAGGTCCGAACCACTGCCGCCGTGGAAGACCAGGTTGAACGGCTTCGCGTCGGCGGCCAGGCCGAGCTTCTCGGCCACGTACTGCTGACCCTCGCGCAGGATCGAGGGTCGGAGCTTGACGTTCCCCGGCTTGTAGACGCCGTGCACGTTGCCGAACGTCGCGGCCAGCATGTAGCTGCCCTTTTCTCCGGTGCCGAGAACCTCGGCGGTGCGGAACATGTCGCCGGGGGTGGTGTAGAGCTTCTCGTCGATGGCGCCTACGACGCCGTCCTCCTCACCACCGACGACACCGATTTCGACTTCCAGCACGATGCGCGCCGCGCGACAGTCGGCGAGCAACTCGTCGGCAATCTTGAGGTTCTCCTCGAGCTCGACCGCCGAACCGTCCCACATGTGGGACTGGAAAAGCGGGTCGCGGCCCTGCGCCACACGCTCCTTCGAGATGGCGATCAGCGGGCGGATGTAGGTGTCCAGCTTGTCGGCGGGGCAGTGGTCCGTGTGCAGCGCGATGTTCACCGGGTATGCCTTGGCGACGTGGTGCGCGTATTCGGCGAGCGCTTCCGCGCCCAGCACCATGTTCTTGATGGTCGTTCCCGAGAGGAACTCGGCGCCGCCGGTCGACACCTGGACGATTCCGTCGCTGCCGGCTTCCGCGAAACCCCGGAGCGCGGCATTGAGGGTCTGCGACGAGGTCACGTTGATGGCGGGGTAGGCGTAGGCGTTCGACTTCGCCCGGCTGAGCATCTCGGCGTAGACGTCTGGGCTGGCGATGGGCATCGGTGGAACTCCTCGAAAGGTGTAGGGACGCCGCGGCCGGCTGGCGGCACACACCGCCCGCGGGCCTTGGCGCCGGCCGCGCCGCCGAACCCGCCACCGGATCCCTGGATCCCCATGAGTCCGGTCGCGCCCGACGCGTGCCGACGGCAGGTGTAGGCCGAAGGGTATGCCGTCGCGCGCCTCGGACGGGTGTGGTTCCACGCGACATCGCCGGAAGGCGGCTGGATGTCTCCTCCCCGCCCGCCGCGCCCGGCAGACTGGCCGAGTGGACATCGAGAGCCTCTCCGGGGCGAACCGTACCACGACATGTGATCGGGACGGTAGGGTTCTGGGTCATGGATGCGGACGGGTATACGCGGCTCAGCCTGAACCGGGATGGGCGTCGTGAGAACTGCTCGAGGCAGGCCCGGGACATCCGGGAGGCGGCGAAGGCTGCTGGTGACAGCGTGGTGCGGATGGGGAAGGACGACAGCCTGTCGGCGTGGAAGCGGAATGTGAAGCGGCCGGACTGGGAGGAGACGGTGCGGCGGGTTGAGGCGGGGGTCTGTCGGAAGATCTGGCTGTGGCGGATTGATCGGATGATGCGGCAGCCGTGGGATCTTGAGGAGTTGATCGCGAAGGGCGAGCGCCACGGGTTGATCATCGCGGCGACGAACGGCCCCCCGCGTGACCTAAGTAACTACGCGGACCGGCATTACTTGCGCGGCGAGGTGGCGGCGGCATGCCGCTACTCGGACGAGATCAGCGACAAGAGCTCGCGGGCGCACCGGGCGATCGCGGAGGCGGGGCATCCGCATGCGGGTGGGCCGAGACCGTTCGGCTATCAGAAGATCACCGGGCGGAAGATGCCCGACCCGGATGATCCTGAGGTGATGATCGCGGCCCCGGCGATCCTGGTTGTGGACCTGGCGGAGGCGGTGATTGTCCGGGATATCTTCCGCCGGTTCTTGGCCGGTGAGGGGATGGCGGCGATTGCGGCGATGTTGCACATGACGGGTGTGCCGACGACGACGGGTGCGAATTGGACGAAGCAGCACGTCAAGGACATCGTGTCGGGTGGCGTGTATGCCGGGTTGCGGATGCATCACGGGACGGTGGCGGCGACGGGGACGTGGGAGCCGATCGTGTCGCGGGCGCAGTGGGCGGAGGCGGGGCGGATGCTGGCCGAGTTGTCGCGGGCGGCGCCGAATGCGAAGCGGGAGTATCTGCTGTCGGCGCTGGTTGTCTGTTCGTGTGAGAAGCGGATGCGGATCATGTCGGGTGGGTTGAAGGGCCGGCCGACGTATCAGTGTGGGGCGCGGGAGCCGTATTGGGGGTGCGGGAAGGTCGCGATCTCGGCGCCGCGGGCGGATAAGCATGTCGGGGAGCGGCTTGAGCAGGTGTTGGACGATCCGGATGCGGTGCGGCCGGGTGAGGATCGGGAGATGCAGCTGCGGGCGGCGCAGGCGGCGAGGGACGCGGCGCTGGCGAAGCTGGCTGAGATCGCCGAGGACTACGGCGAGGATCGGATTACGAAGGAGGAGCGGGACAGGTCGCGGAAGGGTCCTGCGGCCCGCCTGGAGGCCGCGGAGAAGCTGCTGGGGGAGCGGCGCCCGGATGTGGACCTGGTGACGCAGGGGAAGCGCTGGGCGGACATGTTGCATCCGCAGAAGCGGGCGACGGCGCGGGCGTATATCGAGCGGGTGGTGGTGTTGCCGGCGACGATGCGGGGTGGTGGCCGGTGGGATCCGCGGCGGCTTGACATTCAGTGGCGGTGACCTGCCTGCCGTCGCCTGTGGTGTGACGGTTCGCTAGCGTGGCCCCCTCACAAGGGGGGCTTTATGAGGACACGGTGGGCATCGCTGGCACTTCTGGTCGCGGTCGGGGCTGCGGGGTGCGGAACCCAGGTCGGCGGGGAAGGCGAGCCGGCCGCGGCGGCGACTTCGCGCACGGCAGCTATCCGCCAGACGCCATCGACGACACCCAGCCCGACGCCCGTTCTGGACATCAAGGCGGGGGAGGCGTGCACGCTCACCGACTCCGTTGTCGCCGGCCGGGACGCTCCGGGCTGGAGCGGGGACAAGCAGGAACGGTTCCACCTCTGGGGCGCGATGTTCGGGGGCTGGCTTCGGGCGTTGACCGCTGCCATGGAGTCCGAGAACGAGGAGCTCTCGCAGATGGGCCTGAATCTGTCAGGCGGATCCGCGCTCGCAACCAGCAACGCGCCTCCGCTCAGTCCCGATAGCGCCGCGAACCCGGAGCATGTTGATCAGCTCGTGTCGTGGTGTCTGGCCCATGACTTCGCTCAGCCCCACTCGAGCGGCGAGGCCGCGTAGCTCAGGTCGGCGGGCTGGCTCGCCAGTCCGGCCGGTGCGCGTCGAGCCATGCCTCGACGTCACGCCGGCGCCAGAGGCGGACCCGTGGGTGATCGATCCACGGGTCAGGGAAGTTCCGATCCCGGCTGATCACATACGCCCGGGTCTTGCTCACCGCGAGGATCTCCCGGATGTCGGCGATGTCGAGCAGTTCGCCGGGCTCGGGCGGAGGACCGTCGGTGCTGCTCACAGGCACTGCATCCTTGGGGGGACCGCAGAGACTTGCCGGAGCATCTTTCGTTTCGGTCACAGACCCGCTACGGTGCCGGGTACGAGTGAGCCCCACCGGCCTGTCCGCCGATGGGGCTCTGTGGCCGACCCTGGCGAGAGGACCGACCGATGACCCCATCATCCCAGGCCGCGGACGACCAGGCCCCCTACGCGGGCATCCCGCACGCAGTTCGGCCCGACGAGCCCGGGTTCCGCATCCGCGAAAGCCACGTAGACGGGACTGTTGACGTGATGGCCGACCTTGGTGTGTCCGCCGGACGGTTCGTCGACAAGCTCTCCATCCACACCCGGATCGCTGCGGTCCTCACCGGCGCGTCGGTCGTCGACGGGGTGCTGCTGCTGACGTTCACCCGGCCGTCATGAGCGCGCACCTGTACTTGGATGCGGCCCGGCAGCGTGTCGCTGGCGCCATGGATCGCCGGCCGCTGCTGGTCGGTCTGCTGGTGCTCGACGGCCTGGGCGTGCCGGTCCAGCTGGTGAGCCCGTTCGGGTCGGAGACGGCGGCCCGGCGGTGGGCCGAGCAGCACGAGGTGACCGCGTATCGGGTGCTGCCTGCTCGGCTCGCTGCCGCGCGCCGCTGACCGGTCAGGTGTTGCCGCGCCATCCGGGGCGGTTGGTGTCGAGCCAGCGCTCGACGTCGGATCGGCGCCAGGCCCGGTAGCGGGGCCGGTCGATGACCGGGTCGGGGAAGCCTTTGAAGCGGGTGATGGTGTCCGCCCGAGAGCGGCCGACGCCGAGCATCTGCATCAGGTCGGCCGTGTCGACGATGTCGAAATCGTCGCGCTGATCAGGGGACACACCCCGGACGCTAAGTCAGTTAACAGTTGCGGGGCGTGTTAACTGGGCGAGTGTCCGCCGTCTGTCCGGATTGCTCCCTTATGAGTCTTACGTGACGCTATTTATGCGCTCCGTAGTCGTCGGGTGCGCAGCGTAATGGAGAAGTCTCTCCGGATGGTCAGATTGCCGACAACAGGTGGACCTTTCTACCGGAACCCCATCCTGATTGCTCCCCGATGGTGTTCCGTATCCGGGCGGCAACACACCGGAACGAACGCAGGTAAAGGGGGGTTAAGTGGCTACGCAAAAAGGCGGGGACGGGGACGCTGCGGGTGACACCGACTGGCGGAGGCAGCGTGCCGATCCGGCACTCGGCGGCCTCGACGAGAAGGTTCGGGCAGCTCAGCGCGCTGCCCAGGACCGGGCACGGTCGCCGTGGCGCCGGGGTTACGCCGCCGGTTACGCCGACTGTGGTACCGCCGCCGCCAAGATGCTGACGGACCGGGAGATCACTCCCAATCCTCCAGCGGAGGACCATCCGGGTCGCGCATAGCCGGGTGCCAGGTGTCCGGGTCGAAGTCCGGCCGCGCGAAGAGGGGGACGGCCGGCTGTTCAGTGGCCGGCGCGGATGGAGGGGTTGGCGCTCCTCCTACCCGGACCGGCCGTTGGGATCTGAGTGTCGCGATCATGGACAGCAGCAGCTCCCGCTGATCGGCGGTCAGAGTCTCGTCCGCCCGGATCGCGTCCTCTGGGGCGACCGACGGCCGTGGGGTCGCCTCGGTGCCTTCCGGTAGCCAGAGACCAAGCCCACGACGTACGTCGATGATGTTCATGTTCAGCGCGCGGGCGATGCCTTCGGCCCGTTCGTCGTCGATGCCGTCCTTGCCTCGCTCGTAGTTGCTGATCTGGGTGGGCGTGATGCCCACCAGCGACGCGAGGTGCCGGCCGGTCCATCCGCGCTGCTCGCGCTGCTCTCTGAGCCAGTGGCCACCCTCGCGGAGCCTTCGGGCTCGTGGCGACTCGGCGATGCCCGTCGATGCCATGGCGTTCAGTGTCGCATAACGGCGACGCCTGTTGAGCGACAGTTGTTGCCTAAGCCATAGGCGATCGTTGACAGGCGTTAGGCGCAAGTACATGCTTAGGCAATGCCTAACGACGTGTATGCCCTCCGCGCTAGCTGGGGCACCCAGCTCCGCGCACGTCGCCTGGAGCGCGGGCTCTCACTCCGCGAAGCCGCCCGACAGGCCGACATCTCGGCTCCCTACCTATTCGCGCTGGAGCGCGGGGAGCACAGCCCCGGCGACGACATCCGGCTACGGCTCGCCACCACGCTCGGCACCACGGTGGGCGAGCTGTTCCGATACCCGGCCCCGGAGCCCATCGCCACCCCGGCGCAGGACCGGAGCGTGGCATGACCAAAGCCGAACTCGCCGCCCTCGAAATCGAGTGCCTCAAGCGGGACGTCGCCGCGTTCTACGCCAGCGGCGGCTGGACTAAGGAGCGCCGGGAGCGGTTCGCGCCCATCTGGGCCGAGACCTGCCGACTCAAGGCCCTCCGCGAGCAGGAGCCGGCCGCGCAGGTGGCCGTGCCGGTCGAGCCGCTGACCGAGCAGGCCGACGCCGCATGACCCCCACAAAGAGCGACGCCCGGCTGCGCGAACAGCCGGGCGTCTTCGACCCCTACCCACCAGAGAGAGGCCACCTCGCGATGACCACAGTAACCCACCCGACCCAGCCGGACCCGGAGGCGGAGCCGGCCACCATGCCGCTCCCGCGTCGCACCCCCGGCCGCACCTACCCCGGCCGGCCGCCGATCGAGCGGACCGCCCCGGACCTGCCGCCGTCCACCACCGCGCTGATCGCGCTGCTCTCCGGCGCGACGGGGGTGTGCTGATGAGCGTCCTCGACACCACCACCACGCCGACCGTCGTCCCGGCGGAGGCGGCCGAGCTGCTGACCTCCGGCCGGATCCGGGTCTACCTGTCGGCCACGGCCGGCCAGTCCCCGCAGGTCGCCGCGACGATCCTGCCCGAGCGCGACGGTGTCCGCCGCCGCGCGTGGGGCGTCAGCCTGAAGTACGGCGTGTGGGACTGCGACGCGCACCACTCGTCCACCTGCGCCTGCTGCCTCGCCGTCCAGGCCAACACCACCGGCCCCGCCCCCGCCGTCTGCTGCGCCCACGACCCCGCCGACCACGACGCGCTCGGCTGCACCGCCCGCGTCGGCTTCCCGGGCATGCCCACCACCAGCTGCGACTGCCTCACCCCCGCACCCGTCCGCACCGCCCAGCGGACGGCCGGACTGTGACCGCCCCCACCGCGCCGATGACCGTGGTGACCGAACCCGGGGTCTACGACCTGCCCGAGGAGCTGTACCACGCGGACCCGGTCCCGGCCGGATCGCTGTCCAGCTCGGGTGCGCGTCGACTGCTGCCGCCGTCGTGCCCGGCGCTGTTCCGCCACGAGCAGCAGCACGGCCGGCCGGACACGAAGGCGTTCGACTTCGGGAAGGCCGCGCACCGGCAGGTGCTCGGCACCGGCTCCGAAGTCGTCGTCTTCGACTACCCGGACTGGAAGACGAAGAAGGCCCGCGACGACCGGGACGTCTGCCGCTCCGAGGGCCTGGTGCCGCTCCTCGACCACGAGATGACCGTGGTCGAGGAGATGGCCACCGCGCTCCGCGCCCACCCGGCCGCCGC
Organism: Frankia sp. Mgl5; assembly: GCF_023242985.1. Lineage (NCBI taxonomy): Bacteria > Bacillati > Actinomycetota > Actinomycetes > Frankiales > Frankiaceae > Frankia > Frankia sp. Mgl5. The sequence continues at coordinate 59,380 of NZ_JALKFY010000675.1, forward strand.
TGCGCTGTTCGGTGACGGCGGTCAGCCCGAGCAGTCCCTGTTCTGGGTCGACCGGCCGTCGGGGATCTGGCGGCGGGCACGGCTCGACTGGTACCCGGTCCGCCGCGGCGCCCGGCTGATCGTCCCGGACTACAAGACGTCGGTGTCCGCCGACCTGGACGCGATCCAGCGGTCGGCGTGGTCGTTCGGCTGGGCGCAGCAGGCCGCCTGGTACCTGGACGGCATCGAGGCACTCGGCCTCGCCGGGGACGCGAAGCCGGCGTTCCTGTTCGTGGTCCAGGAGAAGGCGGCGCCGTACCTGGTGTCCGTGATCGAACTGGACCAGGTCGCGCTCGACATCGGCCGCCGGCTGAACCGGCAGGCGATCAACGTCTACCGGGAGTGCTCCCGGTCCGGGCACTGGCCGGCGTACAGCGACGACATCGAACTGATCTCCCTGCCCGGCTGGGTGGAGAACAAGTACTCGGAGGACTACCGGTGACCGCCGTCGACTACCGCCACAGCCAGGCCGCCAACCCGGTGCCGCAGACCGCCCGGGTCAGCCAGAGCACCGCCGTGGAGATGTCCCGCGCGGCGGCCGAGGTGCTGGCCGCTATCCAGGTGGCGCAGGCGATCCCGCGGGACGTCTACGCGGCTCGAGAGGCGATGCGGGAGGCGTGCGGGCAGCTCGGCCTGGCCCAGCGGGCGTTCTTCTCCTTCCCCCGCGGCAAGGGCAACGTCGTCACGGGCCCGACGATCCACCTGGCGCAGGAACTGGCCCGGATCTGGGGCCACGTCCAGTACGGCATGAAGCAGCTCCGTGTCGACGAGGGCGCCGGGGAAACCGAGCTGGAGGCGTTCGCCTGGGACGTCCAGACGAACACCCGCAACAGCACGGTCGTGGTGATCCCGCACCGGATCGACACCAAGGACGGCCCGAAGGTCCTCACCGAGGCCAGGGACATCTACGACAACAACGCGAACATGGGCGCCCGGCGGATGCGATCGGCGATCTACAGGATCTTGCCGAAGTGGTTCACGGACGAGGCCGAGGGGCTGTGCCGGGAGACGCTGCAGCGCGGCGAGTCCGGGGTTCGGTTCGACCAGCGGATCGAGAACGCGGTGAACGAGTTCGGCCGCGGTGGGATCGCGCTGCGCCGGCTGGAAGAGAAGGTCGGCCGGAAGCGGGGCGAGTGGACCCCCGACGAGGTGGCCGATCTGGAGATCCTGCTCGGCAGCCTGCGCCGCCGGGAGATCACTCGGGATGAGGCGTTCCCGCCGGAGCGGGTGACGACGGAGGAGGTCACCGGCCAGCCGGCGCCCGTCCAGCGGCAGGCGCCCGCCGGGCCGGCACCGGTGCGGCCGGAGCAGCTCGCCGCGTTGCGGGACATGTACGCCCGGCAGTCCGCGGAGGACGACGAGGCGCTGTCGGTCGCGGTCCGGATCGTGGGCCGGGACCTGGCCGCGCTGGAGGACCTGACGGCGGACGAGGCCGGCACGGTGATCGGCCGGCTGCAGGGGATCCGCGGGAGCTGGACCGAGTTCGTGGCGGCCCTGTTCGCGCTGCCCACCGAGGCGGGTGTGGCGTGACGTCGCATCGCGGCCGGGGCCACATCCCGGTACGCCGGGCGGCGGTCAGCATCGCCGCGGCGATCGCAGTCGGCGCCGGGTCGTACACCTACCTGCACGACCCGGCGCCGGTGCGGGTGATCCCGGTCGGCTCGGTCGTCCCCCTGCCGTCGCCGTCCGTGTCACCCGCGCCGTCGGTGGATCCGGTCCAGGTGTGCATCTACCTACTCGGTGGCGGCATGAACTGCCAGGACGCCCGCCGGGTGGTCGACGGCTCGGCGGTGACCCGCTGATGGGCGCCGACCGCGCCGGACTCCGCGCGCTGCTGGACGCCGCCACTAAGGGGCCGTGGAGCTGGCGAGGGAACACCGACAGCGGCGATGTCCGCCTGCAGGGCGCCCGCGCCGACGTGCTCGGCATCGTCCGCCGCGAACGCACCACGGACGACCCGGCAGCCAAGTCGCTCGACGAGTACCTGCAGGAGTGCGAGCGCAGCGACGGCAAGGGCGGCTGGCGTCCGTGGACTGCTGCCGAGCGTCGGCAGCGGGTCCGTCGGAGCTACCTCGTGGACGGGATCGGGGAGCCGCGGACGGACAACGTCCTCGCGTTCGTCGACCCCGAGAAGCTCCTCTATGAGGGCGCCTGTGACCTCGCCGTGTATGAGGTGGCGCGGAATCAGGGCCTGCCGGACGACACGCCGCGCAGCCATCCGCAGGTGTACCGGGGCGATGTGGTGGACGTCCGGAGCGCGAACGCCCGGCTGATCCGTGACGGGATCAACGCCCTGCCCGGCCTGCTCGACGACCTCGACGCGGCCGAGCGGGAGCGGGACCAGGCGCTCGCCGCACTCGCCTGGATCGAGCTGGACATGCCGCCGACTCAAGCCGACATCGACCTGGTGGCCGCCCGCGGCGCCGCTGTCGCAGGCCAGCTCACAGACGCGCAGATCCACGCCGCCGCCGCGCGGCACCACATCGGGGGAACCAACCATGGCTGAGCTGGACCTCGCCGCGCTCCGTGCGCGGTACGAGAAGGACACCACCCGCATCAACGGGCAGGCCGCCCGCCGGGACATCGGCGCGCTCCTGTCCCGCATCGGGCTCCTCGAGGAGACGGTCCTCGCCGCCGCCACGCTGCTCTACCCGGGCGAGGACTGGGGGCCCCGTCCGCCGGGCCCGCGCGAGTCGTACGACGCCTACCTGTCGGAGGGCGTGCACGACGAGGCCGTCAGCGTCCGGGCTGCGTGGAAGACGCGGGGGTTTCGTCGTGTCTGAGAGCTACCTCATGCTGGACCTCGACGACATGTTGCGCCGCGCCGAAGCCGGCGACATCGACGGGACCGACGTCAGCGCGCTGGTCGCTGACGTCCGCCGGAAGCACCGGCTTCTGGTCGAGGCGGAGACGGCGCGTCACACCGCCGAGAAGCAGGTCTTCGACGTCAGCGGCGAGCTGTCCACCGCCCGCCGAGTGATCGACGCGGCGCAGAGCATGCTCGGCGCCGCACTGACGCCCGGCCACCCGGAAGGCGGGCCGCTCCTCGGCGAGGGCATCCGCCAGCTCGTCGCCGATCGGGACGCGGCGTGTCTCGGCTGGACCGCGCGGACCGCGGATCTGGAGAAGGAGCGGCGCCGACTCGCGGAGGCCCGTGATGTGGCGTGGCGCGCGGTCGCCGCGCAGAACGCGGCCGAGCAGCAGCGGGACACGGCGAACGCTGCGCTGGTCGAGGCGGAGCGGCAGCGGGACGAGATGCGGGGCGAGCGGGACCGTGCCCGCACCATCGCCACCGCGCTGTACGCGCAGAACGCCGTGTTCTACAACACGGCGGACCCGCTGACCCGGCGGCGGGCGGACGCGGAGGCCGAGGCTGCCCGTGAGGGTGTGGCGGACCCGTGGGCACAGCTCGCCCAGCTCCGGGCCGCGCTCGAGGCGTTCGTGGCCGGCCACCCGAACACCCTCGCCGCGAACACGATCAGCGCGATCCTCGCCCGCACCGACCCGGAGCACGAGCACTTCGGCGACAACGGCGTCTGCTTCGAGTGCGGCGCCGCGACCGACCCCGCGGCCGGCCAGTGACCGCGCCGACGCTCGTCCGCCAGACGCCCCGCGCGCTCTGCTGCGACGGCCGGGACACCGACGACTGGCACCCGATCGGCGACAAGCGCAGCGAGCCCGTCCGGGCCGCGTACGCCCGTGCCCGCGCGGTGTGCCGGGTCTGCCCGCTGCGACTCCCGTGCCTGCGGACCGCAGCCCAGGAGCCGCACCACGGGTGCATGCGCGCCGGATTGACCCCGGAGCAGCTCGCGGACGAGGCGACCGTGCAGGCGCACCTGAACTGGCTGTCCGGGAAGCCGGTCCGCCTGCCGGAGCGTCCGCAGCCGACGCCGCTGGAGGCCGCGGTGGAGGCCGCGGCCGAGGTGCAGGTGTGCGCGCTGGAGGCGTGCGGACAGGTTCTGCCGCCGGGTGTGCGGGTCTTGTACTGCTCGCCGGCGCACTCCCGGGAGGTCGCTCGTGCGCGGCAGCGGGCCTATGACCGGGCCCGTCGTGCGCGGGCCCGCGCGGAGGCCGCGGCCCGATGAGACCCCCGGCGCTGGCAGCCCTACCCCCCCGGGGAGACCAGCGCCGGGCCCGAACCGGGCGGGGCATCCACCCCCGGCGCCCCGCCCACCAGACCACCCACCAGCAGCGAGAGGCCACGAGATGCGGATCTTCTACGACACCGAGTTCCTGGAGCGGGGGCCGAAGCACCCGATCGACCTGATCAGCATCGGCATGGTCCGCGAGGACGGCGCCGAGTACTACGCGATCAGCAGCGAGTTCGACGCCACCGCCGTCCGCGCCCACCCGTGGCTGCGGGAGAACGTCTGGCCCTATCTGCCACAGCTCAACAACGGCGCCCTCGACGTCAGGCACATCGACGTCAAACCCCGCCATGTGATCGCCGCCGAAGTTGCGTCTTTCGTGCGGGAGAAGCCCAGGCCGGAGCTGTGGGCCTACTACGGCGCGTACGACCACGTGGCCCTGTGCCAGCTGTTCGGCCGGATGGCCGACCTGCCCGACGGCTTCCCGATGTGGACGAACGACCTGATGCAGGAGATCACCCGGCTCGGGATCGCGCGCGACGAGCTGCCCGAGCAGGGCCAGAACCTGCACAAGGCGATCGACGACGCCCGATGGAACCGGGACGCGGCCCGGGTGGTCCGGGAGCTGGCCCTGTGATCCGTCGCTGGCTTGCCCGCCGCCGGTTCCAGCGTGAGTGCCCGCACCCGCCCGAGCGCCGCAGCGGCCATCCGATCGAGCACGGGCGGAAGTCCTGGTTCTGCTCTCGCTGCGAGAAGTGCTGGATCACCTGACCGGGTGGGGGCTGGTGGATGGCCGTCTGCTGCGGGAGACCGCAGCACCCGCGTACGGCGGCATAGCCGGTCGACATCAGCCCCCACCCACCACACCCGCCCCGGGGCGCGGGGGCCCGCCCCCCCGGCCCGGGGGCCCCCCCCCCGCGCCCGGGGGCGCACCCCGTAGAGAGGAGACGCCGGTGCAGCAGCTCGACCTGCTCGCCGCGCTCGACCCGGCACCGCCCGCGGCCACGCCGTGGACATTCGCGGAGCCGTCGCCGTACGGGCCCAACGCCCACGACCCGCGCGCCGCCCTACTGGACCACCTGCCTGTCGCTGTCGCGCTGCACGGCGGTGACCTCGCCGGCTGGGACGGCCAGGAGCCACCCCGTAGGCCCAGCGGGCCGGAGCTGCTGCCGCGTCGTATCCGCGCCGGTATGCCCGCCGGGTGGGCGGCGACGGTCGGCATGGCCGACGCGATGCTCTACACGTCCAAGGTGGCCGGCCGCGCTGGACTGGCGTACAACACGTGGTCCCGGGCGCTCGGCAACCTGGCCTGCCAGCCCGGCGGCGTCGCCCTGTTCGGCCAGCACTGGTGCGCCGCCGAGCATGCCGGCTGCCCGAACGGCGGGCCGAACCTGGGCCCGTCCTGGGCGGAGCTGGCTGCCCGGTGCCGCTGGGCGATCGGCCGGCCGGAGTGGCAGGAGCCGCTCGACGAGCTCGCCACGCTCCTGGCCGATGACGCGCTGGGAGCCGCGGCGTGACCGCCGGGCCCTGGCCGACGGTGGCCCGCTGCGAGTGCGGCCGGCTCGACATCGAGCACGACTTCCGCGACGCCACGAAGACGCTGCCCGAGCGCCGCGTCGGCACCGACGACGG
>NZ_JALKFY010000581.1:0-331 GCF_023242985.1 Frankia sp. Mgl5
CTGCCTGGTGACCCGTGTGACCGAGGCGCTTAACGCTGCTGCCCTGACGGTCATTACCGGCCCGGTGCTTACTGTATCAACTGTCACGGGTACCGCTGCGACCGCCTCAGAACTGGCCGAGCGGGTGCCAGGGGCGGCCGCGGAGGCGATGGAGGGGTTCGGCGTGGCTGCAGCGTCCCTGGATCACGGTGTACCTATCCTGGAAATCCGCGCCATCTCCAATCAGGTTGGTCCGCGTGACCGGGCCGCATGGCGTGTCAAAGAGGCTCTGGACACGTTAGAAGCAGCAAGCTCAGTATTAAAGGAGGTCTTAGTATGAAAATTGCCTTTT
>NZ_JALKFY010000582.1:0-330 GCF_023242985.1 Frankia sp. Mgl5
TCGTTATATTCCGCAGTTTGTGAAAGCAGGAGCTGATATTGTCACTGTACATCAGGAAGCGTGCCGCCATCTGCACCGCACGATTCATCTGATCAAGGAACAGGGGGCAAAAGCGGGAGTGGTGCTTAACCCGGCAACTCCGCTGGTAACCATCGAATCGATGCTGGATGACCTTGATCTGGTGCTGCTGATGACGGTAAACCCCGGCTTTGGGGGACAAGCGTTTATCTCTAATGTGCTGGCAAAAGTGGCCGCCTTGCGCGGTATGCTCGATCAGCGTGGACTTACCCATGTGGAAATCGAGATTGACGGCGGAGTGAACGCCACTAC
>NZ_JALKFY010000583.1:0-329 GCF_023242985.1 Frankia sp. Mgl5
CAAGCAATGTAGCTACCTTCCAGTCGCCGCAATACGGACCAATCGGCACCATCACGAAAAAAAGCATCAATTATCACCATGCCCCGCTGGAGCGTGAGTATTATGCCATTGATCGTGCCGACGCCAACATCCCCTTGATCAAAGCGGTTGCCGGAATGGATCCCGCCTGGATTCATTTTCTGCTGGAGCAGCCGGTTGACGGTGTTGTTGTGGAGGCGTTGGGCCTGGGCAATCTCCCGCCTGCGATCGTGCCAACTCTGCAGCAGTTGATGAACAATAGTGTACCGGTTGTACTCGTCTCCCGCTGCTATAACGGACAGGTGCAGGAT
>NZ_JALKFY010000584.1:0-329 GCF_023242985.1 Frankia sp. Mgl5
TCACTTCCGTTTCCGTCAACGGTTCGGTCAGGATGATATTGATCGGTGCCAACAGCACATGAATCAGCTTGGTAAACGGAATCAACCCGATCAAACCGAGGGCAAGCAGCATGTGACCCACCCACAAGAGAAGATAGAGCGTTTCCGTTGATGGCGAGGCACCCACTCCGATTGTTTGCAACAGCAGCGCCAGTGAATAGCCGACAAACGACCAGCCTCCATGCTCGGGTGTGGTAACAGCCAGTCGCACCGCTTCAATCAGGAAGCCGCTTATCCCAATCACAAACAGCAGAATCAGCATGGCATAATCGGCCGGATTGGTTACTAAA
>NZ_JALKFY010000585.1:0-328 GCF_023242985.1 Frankia sp. Mgl5
CTTCTGTTTTTCCGCCAACTGAAGCTTCGCATCCTCTTTTCGCGCGAGAAAAGCAAGCTCTCGCTGCAGCTTCTGATAGTTTTGATAACGGGCGTCATCCAGCGTCCCATCGCTGATCGCCTGCTTGACCGCACAGCCCGGTTCCTTACGATGCTGACAGTCGCGGTAATAGCAGTTCTCGGCAATGGCTTCAACATCTTCAAAAGCATCGCGAAAACCTTCATCCGCTTCCCACATCTGGAGCTCCCGCATCCCGGGGGTATCAATGATGATGCCGCCCTGCGGAAGCACGATCAGCTCCCGGTGAGTAGTCGTATGTTTCCCGCGG
>NZ_JALKFY010000586.1:0-328 GCF_023242985.1 Frankia sp. Mgl5
GCCGCCCGTCCTTGGCCGCTCCTGCTACGCCGATATCGATTTCAAACGTTTTTGCCGACACCAGGCACATCTTGCAATGGCCATCCTTATACGCTTCGCAGTGCCGTTCTTTGACCACGATGTTTTCTCCGAGAATCTCGGTTAGCATCGGGGCAACGATCTTAGCGCATTCGTCCCGGCCATAGCAGGTAGGCTGGCTTACCTCGATATCCACCTTGCCTTCCTCCAGGCTGTGGATCTCCACCCTACGTACGGAAAGACCCAAACCCTCGAGAGCGCGGGAGACCTGCTTTTCCTGAAAGCTTAACTCCATGCCCTCCCTTTGTAT
>NZ_JALKFY010000587.1:0-328 GCF_023242985.1 Frankia sp. Mgl5
TCGCCGGTCATTTGACGCGAAGAAGCGGTTTGATTCGCGAGCGACCGTTTCGCAATCCGCATCATACAATCACTGCTGCTGCATTGGTCGGTGGAGGAGGACAGGTTCCACGCCCCGGCGAATGCAGTCTGGCTCACGGCGGAATCTTGTTTTTGGATGAGATGCCGGAGTTTTCCCGCTATGTGCTGGAGGTGCTGCGCCAGCCGCTGGAGTCAGGAGAAGTGACGATTGGGCGGGCCAAACAGGTATATACATATCCAGCGCGTTTCTTGCTAATCGGTTCGTTAAATCCTTGCCCTTGCGGCTTCTATGGCTCCCGTGATCAGAG
>NZ_JALKFY010000588.1:0-328 GCF_023242985.1 Frankia sp. Mgl5
GTATCAAGATGGCCAGGATCAAAATCACCACCAGAAAGCGGCGGCGTCGCAGCAGCTTCATCGTTTCGTTTTGAACAAGTCCCACCATACTATGCCCCACGATTCTCCCCCCCTCCGGTAAGCATCAGGAAGAGGTCTTCCAGCGTATCCGTGTTAGCAGCAAATCCCAGCACAGGAATGTGTGCCGCAACCAACGCCTGGTTCGCCTCGCTGACTCGTTCCACATCCATCCTGCATTTTACCCGCTCATCCGCCGTCTGCCATGTTTCGGTTACATAAGGCAGGGTTTGCAGCAAGTCGATGCCCGCTTTCATCTTCTCCACAGGGA
>NZ_JALKFY010000589.1:0-327 GCF_023242985.1 Frankia sp. Mgl5
GGCGGCCGGGCCGGTTCAGCGTCACGATCGACACCGCGCCCCGCTGCTCCAGCAGCACGGATGGTTCCACGATGACCGCCTTCGTATGATCGAGGCCGGATATGCCGTTCCCACCGGTACGTGACGACCTGCGCTGAGTCAGAAGGCTCCGGGGCGGACGGTGCGCATGACGTCGTCGAGGACCTTGTCGAGGGGCGCCTGGCCGTCGGTTGCCCTCCAGGCCCTGTTCGCTGCCTCCAGGCATGCCAGCGCGGCACCGATGATCGCCTCGGGGCGTGCGTCGATACCGGCCTCGGTGGAAGTGGGGCCAAGACGGTCGGCGATGTG
>NZ_JALKFY010000590.1:0-326 GCF_023242985.1 Frankia sp. Mgl5
GGACCGGGTTGCCGCTCCAGTTGGTCAAACCCGCCGAACAATTCCGTTTTTTTGCGCCTTAGCCGATCAAGACAGCGTGCCCGCGTTTTCACGGCCAGCCAAGCTTCGACGCTCCCGCGTTCTGGATCGTATTGATGGACCGTCCGGTATGCTTCCAGGAATATCTCCTGACACAGGTCTTCCGCCTCCATCCGGTCACCTACCATCCGCAGGGCAATCTGAAAAACCAGCGGTACATACCGTTCGTAGAAGCGCTCAAAGGCGGCCGGAGTGCGGTTTCCAAGCTCGGCCAGCAGCTTTTCCTCGTCGCCAAATCGGTTGTTCAC
>NZ_JALKFY010000676.1:0-58561 GCF_023242985.1 Frankia sp. Mgl5
AACCCCGCGAACTCCGACACCGGAACCGGTGGACAGCCACGACGTCGACGCACCATTCGATCATGGCTGATCGACGGCCGCGGGACAGCGGACTCCGCCGATGCAACAGCGCCGGTACACGGGGTCCGTAAACGCGACTACACCTACACCAATCGGCGGGGAAACCTCGCCGCCGCCGACCTGGACGAACTCCTCACGGGATTCACCGACATTCTCACCGGCGCCGCAGCACTTCTCCGCCCCGGTGGACTGGTCGCGATCGCGGTCCGCCCCTACCGCCAGGGCGGTGAGCTCATCGACCTACCCGGCGCCATCCTGCACAGCGCCAGCGGGGTCGGCCTGGTCCGCGCGGGGCGCGCCGCGGCCCTCCTCGCGGGCCTGCGTGAGGACCGCCTGGTCCCGCGCACGACCTTCTTCGCGCTCCACAACGCCCGCACCGCCCACGCCGCCGGCATCCCCCTCCACGCCACCGCCCACGAGGACATTCTTCTACTCAGATCCGCCCAGTAAGACCTGATAGGGCTCTGACCTGCGCAAACGTGATCTGACGGTGATCTGACACAAGTTGCACACGCAACATCAGTCAGATCACCGTCAGATCAGAGTCAGATCACCGTCAGATCGCTGTCGGGTCCCGCGCCGCCCCGGGCCGCCCCCCTCATCGCCCGATCGGTGCGAGCGAGGCCCCTCGGGGGTGCCTGGGGCGGTGCGGCACCCCCCGCTCGATCCCGGGCGTCCTCGGAATCCTTCCGCGCCCGCCGCGGAGTCTTCCCAGGCCCGGCCAGAGGAGAACCCACGCGTCCTCGCGAGGAGCCGAGTGAAAACGTGGACCGCACAGGACATAGAACGACTCGGTGCGACGGTCGGCATCGTCGTCGCCGGTGAAATCCTGGGAATAGGCCGGACGAAAGCCTACGAACTCGCCGCCCGCGGCGAATTCCCCGTCCCCGTTCTCCGGGTCAAGGGCCGATATCAGGTCCCGACCGCACCCCTGAAACATCTTCTCGGAATTCGTAAAGAAAATGGTGGATCGGCTTGACAGGAACCGAAACGGCGAGCCTGAATCGGATACGGCACCGGACGGCATATTCGATTATCCGGCCGGCCGGCGCCCTACCCTTCATATTCTTCTGCTGGAGTGCCCGTGACGAGTCCCATGGCTAACCCGAACGGATCGATTTTCAAACGGTGTAGCTGCCGCGATCAGGCAGGTCGGCGACTGGGAAATAGCTGCCCGAAGCTGCGGAGGAAGAACGGGGCCTGGCGTTCCGACCACGGCACCTGGTCCTACCGCGTCGACCTTCCCCCCGCCGCCGATGGACGCCGTCAGGAAGCGCGCCGGTCTGGTCTACCGTCGCACGACCAAGCCAACGCCGAGATCAGGCGCATTCAGGATCTCCTGGCCATTCCTGGCGCGGACAGCCGCGGGGTCGCCCAGATTCGTACCCTGATCCTCGACACGCTCAAGGCCGGGGATCCGTTGCCGGACCCCGCAGTCGTGAAGGAGCGGTATCGGCGCCGCGCGGACCTCAACCCGCAGATCACTGTCGCGGACTGGTTGAACACCTGGCTGGCGGGGCGGCGCACGATCCGGCGGTCTACCCGCGAAGGGTACGACGCGACGATCCGCCTACACCTGGCACCGCTCATCGGGGACATTCGCCTGGATCAACTGACGGTTGGCCATCTCGACGACATGTTCGACCAGATCGACATCCGTAACGAGACGATCCGCCGGATCCGCGCGGGGAAAGACCCCGAGCTGCGGGAGATGTTCAAGGGCCGGAAAGTCACCAGCGACGCCTACAAGCAGCGGATCCGCGCCACACTCCGCGCCGCACTCAACCACGCCATCCGCATCGGGCTGATCACCTTCAACCCCGCGAGCTGGGTGGAAATCCCCTCAGGGAAGCGACCCAAGGCACTGCTGTGGACAGCCGAACGTGTCGCCCGCTGGCACACCACCGGCGAGATCCCCTCACCCGTGATGGTGTGGCACCCCGTCCAGACCGGAGCTTTCCTCGACCACGCGGAAACCCGGAACGACCGCTACTACGAGCTGTATCACCTCATCGCCCACCGCGGTCTTCGCCGGGGCGAAGCCTGCGGTGTCCACTGGACCGACCTCAACCTCGACATCGACGAGGGCAGCCTCACCGTCCGCTGGCAAATCACCCAGCACGGCGCAGACACCGAGATGGGCGCCCCGAAATCCGACGCCGGAGACCGCCAAATCTCCCTCGACACCGACACCGTCACCGTTCTCCGACACCGCCGCTCCCGCCAGAACACCCACCGCCTCTCCCACGGTGAGCACTGGATTGACAACGGTCTGGTCTTCACCGAACCGAACGGCGCGCCCCTCATCCCCGACGACGTCACCTCCCACTTCAAAGAACTCGTCACCGCCGCCGGCCTGCCCCCGGTCCGGCTGCACGACCTCCGCCACGGCGCCGCCACCCTCGCCCTCGCGGCCGGCGCCGACATCAAAACCGTCCAGGAACTCCTCGGACACGCCAGCATCGCGATCACCGCCGACACCTACGCCCACATCCTCCCCGAACTCGCCCGCGAAGTAGCCGAGAACGTCGCCCGCCTCATCCCCCGCCAGAAAACCGCACGCACCATGAAGGCATAGCCGCGCACGGCGCAGGGCCGGGCAACGTGAGGTGACGTTGCCCGGCCCTGCGCGCTCTCCGGCCGGTCAGCGCACCACACGCCTGCGCCGAACGGTTCCCCGACGGCGGTTCCACGGTCTCCCCGGCACGGATGGGTCGGCATGGAGCGACCCACCCCGGGGCGTCCCGGGGCCCGCAGGCCGGTCCCGGCCGGGCCCACCCCCACCGGTCAGCCCGTACGTCCAACGGGTCCGGTGCCCGCACGCCGGTAGCCTCCTCACCCGCGTGATCCCTTCGCCCATGCAGGGCACGAGATCCAGCTTTCCGCTCAGGCGGGCTGTCACCGACGGGGCCACACCGAGGGCTGGATGGCCGTCACCACGGCACGGCGGAGCTGCCGGATGAGCCGGTCAAGCTCACCGGCGAGACCCTCGGGGAGCCGGTCCGAGGTCGCGGCCAGCAGCGCGCGGAGATAGGGCACCGTCAGCAGGAAGCCCCGGCGCTGCGCCCAGTAGACCCGGGCGTTCCGGGCCTGCCGTGCACCGCTGAGGATGGCGTCAATCCGGACCGTCATGTCCGCGGCGAGGACGGCGGCGATGTCCGAGCGGAGCGCGGTGAGCCGGCAGGCCGCCGCGTCCAGGTCGTGGCGGAACAGGTCTGCGATGGTCTCCTCCCCGTGCAGGAGCCACAACGCGATCAGCGTGTCCACGCCGCACCGGACAGCGACCCGCTCACTGACGACGTCGATGTCCACGTAGCCGGGGGCTTCGCGGAGCAGCACCGCGGCGATCAGAGCCGGTGCGGCGTCGGGGACATGCCGGCCGACGGTGAGCGCGACCCGGACCGCGTGCGCCCCGCGGGTGTGCCAGCCACGGTGCGCCCGGCACACCAGACCCGGGCCAGGCCCAACCCCACGTCGACCACCGGCGGCCGGGGCCGCGCGAGGGCACTGAGACGGCTCGACCGGACCGGGCGGTGTCCGGGCGACGGGCCTCAGGGCCCTGCTGATTTCCTTCTTCGCGGAGCTGGTGTCTCGTCACGTCGACTCCATGCTGCTCGTCGAGCAGGGCCGGTCGAAGTCGTGGGCGTCGCCGCGCGGTGGCGGCGGAGCACCTCGGCGATGAGGCCGAGAGTTCGGTAGGCGGCGTCCCGCCGATATCTATCGGGCGATAGTGCAGCGAGGAGCGCAAGCACAGCGACGAGAATGACAAGCAGCAGGAGAGCGGCGCATAGCGCGCCGGCTACGAGCTGGCCTTGTGGTGTGGCGAGTAGGCAGCCACTGATCGCTGTGGTGGTGGCGGCATGACGGAGAGCAGGCACGGCGGTTCCGTTCCGTTCGTCGCGGCGGTGTCGGTGGTCCCCACCATTGCGGTCGTCGCGGCCACCGTGGGCCAACTCCCGCTGGCAAAAGTTGGCCATGCGTCGGTTAGGCTTGATCAGGATCGTCGTTCGTCGAGGAGCTCGTATGACGCCGCCTGATCGACTGCCCCAACTTCGTAAGGATCTACGTGACCTACGCGTGGCGGTCGATGGCCCATCGCCGCGAAGGCTGGCGGGGCTGTGTCCGGGCACCGGTGCGCAGCCGAGCAGGACGACGATCGGAAACCTTCTGTCCGGGCCGAAGCTACAGAAGTGGGCGGTGGTCCAGGCGGTGGTGCTCGCGATGGAGAGACACGCGAAGGAAGAACGGCAACGACACCCTCCGGGCACCTTCGATCTCTCACAGTGGAAGGCGCGTTACCACAGCGAACTGCACGGGCAGGATACGGATGTCCCACCGCCCGGCACGGGCAACGGCCTTCCGCCCGACACGGATCTGATCGGCCGCAGGATGGAGGCACACGATCTCGCGGCACTGCTTGATATCGGCCCTGGCGGGCGACCTGTCACCGTCGTGGCAGGCATGCCCGGCGTTGGAAAAACAGCATTCGCGGTCCGGGCCGCGCGTGATGCCTGGGCCACCGGGGCATTCTCGCAGATCCTTTATGTGGACCTGCACGGTTACGACCCGGACCGCCGTGTGACCACGCATGCGGCGCTGTTCGAGCTCCTTGTCGATCTGGGTGTTGCTCCTGGCGAGATTCGGGATGTGCCGGCGAGCCGCGAGGCACAATGGCGACGTGTCCTCGCCGAACATACAGCACAGGGCCGCCGTCTCCTGGTCCTCGTGGAGAACGCGTCCTCGGCAAAGGACGTCGAGCCCTTCCTCGCGAACACCGGTGATCACAGAATTCTGGTCACCAGTCGACACACCCTGACCGACCTGTCGATGTCGAGGGTGGTCGAATTACCGGTCCTTCCGCGCGACGAATCAGTCGCCTTGTTGACTCGAATCCTCCAGGTTCAAAAGCCGGATGGACATTCGGCCGCGGAGTCGTCCCTGCTGAGCAGGGTTGCGGATCTGTGCGGTGACCTGCCCCTTGCCCTGGCCATCGCCGGTGGGCTGCTCGTCGCGGAACCTAAGATGAGCGTCGAGCGGCTCGTGTCCGAACTCAGCGAGTTTGCACGCCGTCTACCCGTGCTTGACTCGGGTGACAGTTGGTCCGTGCGGGTCGCGTTCTCACTGTCCTATCGCCACCTGACTGACCGTCATCGCGGGTTCTTCCGCCTGCTGGCATTGCACCCAGGCGACCTGCTCACGGCGGGTAGCGCCGGCGCCCTGGCTGACGTGGCCAGTCCTGTTGCACGGGACGTACTGCGTCAGTTGCGGCGCGGGCACCTGCTGGAGCCGGCAAGGACAGCTGGTTCCTACCGTTTTCATGATCTTATTCGGGCGTATGCCTGCGAACTTGTCGGCGAGGAGGAGACCGACGGGGCGCAGCGCGGCGCGCTTGACCGGCTGTACGGCTACTACGAGTCAATGACCGCGGACGCTCGCAGTCTCCTTCTCTTCTCGTGGCGGAAGGAGAACGGGTCCGCGAGCCGTTTTGAGTCCAGGGATGCGGCTCGTGCCTGGCTGGACACCGAGCGCGTCAACCTGGTCGCTGCCGTCGGCGCAGCGACCCACCAGGGTCGTGCACGCCATGCCTGTGTGCTGGCTGACAATATCGCCAACTACCTGGAGGACAAGCATTATGTAGAGGATTCCCTCGCAGTACACGATCACGCGTTGGCCGCGGCGGCCGGCCTCGGAGCGAGGTATCGCATGACCGCGTCCACATGGCGCGGTAATGCCGCTCGCGTCGCGTACCGGTTCGCCGAGGCAGAACGTTATCTTCTCGACGCACTGGAAATAGCGCGCTCTCTGCGGGCTCGACAGGCGGAAGCGTCGATACAACACAACCTGGGCCTCACCTACCATCGAATGGAGAGGTACGAGGAGGCGGAAATCTGCCATCGCTTCGATCTGGATTTCTGCAGGAAGCATGGTGACGTGTTGGGAGCGGCCGAAGCGCTGACCGCTCTCGGGGACGCCCTGCGCGGACGCGGCGAGCTGACCGAAGCCGCTGCCACACTCGAGAGGGCGATCGCTCTTTTCGTAACAGTCAACTACCAACCAGGCGAGCTGAGAGCGCGGGCGAATCTCGTCCTCGTCCGTCAGGCGCAATCATCAACACAGGGCGTCGCCGAAAACATCGAACAACTATGCCGCGTGCTTGACCAGTCCATCACCGAAGGCATGCCGGCGGTCGAGGTCCAAACCTACGTCAAGCTTGCCGAGGCATACCGCGCCCGATGCCCCCACTGCCACAACACGTCGGCACTTCAGTGGTCCAAGAAGGCCGTGGAGATGGCGCGCGATCTAGGCGACTCTCAGATCCTGACGCAAGCGCTGGTCACCCATGCGATCGCCCTCGGAGAGGGCGGCGACCTTGAGCAGGCATACGAGACCACGTCCGAGATAGCAAAGCAACCCCAATCGAATGAATTTCTGAAATTTACTCGTGCAATGCTCGATCACATCGCCTCCAACTCCGGCGTCCCCGACCACGAAACCTGCAGAAACGACCCCTGGACTCATCCTCTCGATCAACTGCCGCACTCGGTGTTGAGTGGTAGACACAACGCGCACCCGCAGGGGCATTCAGGCACCTCGTAGAAGGCTCTCTCGTGCCTCCGTTTGGACTGGCTGCGCACTGGCGCGGCGAGTGGCACCAGCCGGACGGGACGGCACGGCGGGAACATCTCCCGCAGCCGGATGGACCCGGGTGAATCATCCGCTTCAGGGTGTGGTGGCCGTTGCGCCCGGAGTGACCAGGCCGGTCTCGTAGGCGACGATGACCGCCTGGGCGCGGTCCCGGAGCCGGAGCTTGGCGGCGCTGACGCGTTCCGGAAAAGCTGGGCATGCCAGCGGCCTCGATGATCGGTGGTCAGGCGGCGGCGAGCTCGGTGAACGCGGCTGCCAGCCGCAGGTGCGGGTCGGTGTCGAGGGCGAGTTCGTAGTGGCCGCGGCGGATGTTCTGGACGAACGCATGCCCTGCGCTGATCGTCTGGACGGACCGCAGCCGTTTCAGCCCGCGCATCGGCCGGAGCCGGGCTTTCAGGCGGCTGTGATCGGCTTCGATCCGGTTGTTCTCCCGCGCGGCATCGACGTGGCAGGCCTCGGGGAGCAGCTCATCGAGGAGCCTTGGGTAGACGGGGGCCTTGTCGGTGGTGACCTCGACCGGCCGGCGGCCGTGGGACAGCGCAGTGGTGAAGAACCGGCGTGCCGTGGCCTGGTCGCGACGGATGCTGGCGAGGACGTCGATGACCTGCCCGTACTGGTCAACTGCCCGGTACACGTAGGTCCACCGGCCGGCGACCTTGCCGAGGTGCTATGCACGCGGGTCGGGGTACCGCGCGGGCGACCTGCCAGCGCATACCGTCACCCACCCGCCCGACCCAGGCCACACCAGCCAGCGGGAACCCCCACCGCGCAGAACCCGGACCCACGGCGCAGACACCCGGAATTACCCCGCCGATCCCATCACGCCGCGTTCCGCGGCCACCACCGACCCCAGACTCGCCACGAACGCCCGAACCTAACCCACAGTAACCACGGGGCGGGATAGCGGACCCGCCGCCGTCAGCCGACGCGCATCACTCTCGCCACAGCCCACTCGCAACCCAAACCCGCCAATTGTGACGGAACGTAACCACTTCGGGGGCGGTGTCGCGACGGCAAATCCGACTCAGGCACCCGAAGCGGACACCCCGCACATGATCGTTCCCTGCACAAAATTGCCCGATGCGCACCCAATGCGCACCCAAACCCGGTTTGATCTTGCCAAAATGATCTTTGACTCTGCAAAACCGCAGGTCAGAGGCCATATGTCTGGAGCCGACGAGGGGACTCGAACCCCTAACCGCTCGATTACAAGTCGAGTGCGCTACCAATTGCGCCACGCCGGCCAGCGATCCCACGATACCGGACGGCTCCCGCGCCCCGGGCGATCGCAAGGCATCGTGCCCTCCAGCGTTGGCCGCCCACCCGGCAGTGGACGATCTTGCTGGACGCGATCCCGCCGGCGCCCCTGACAGGGAGACCGGGTCTCTCGATCATCCCCTGCGTCCGGTTCCGGCGTGGTCGTGTCCAGTTGCGCAGGTCAGGGCGGCATTCGGGAGCCTTTTGTGGTCCCCGGCGGAAATCAGCACAGTAAGAGGTGGCTTCCCCGCTATGATTCCGCCGTACCCGCCGCACCAGCGGGTCGGAGGGGGATGGACGTACGGTGCAAATGGAAACGACGACCGTGATGGTCGTGGATCTCGTGGGTTCGACCCGTGCCATCGCGTCGGTACCGCAGATGCGCATGGATGAGCTCATGGCCGAGGCCGTCCTACCGATTCGCCGGGTTGTCGAGGAGACCGGCGGGGAGATCATCAAGTTCACCGGCGACGGCTACATGACGGCTTTCCGGTCGGCCACCCGTGCGCTTCACGCTGCCGCCCAGATCGCCGATCTGTTCATCGCCGGCCCACGGCTGCCGATCGGCGAGTGGCTCGAGGGCTGTCGGGTCGCTATCCACACCTGCGACACGACCAGGTTCGAGGATGACCTGCTCGGCGAGGGTGTCGTCGTCCCGGCGCGGATGGAGAAGTACGTTCCGACGAACGCCGTGTACGTGACGTCGACCGTCCGCGATGCCGCGAAGTCGGCGGAGTTCGACTTCGAGCCGGTCAGCGAGCTCGTCCTCGGGGGGATACCGCGTCCCGTCCAGGTCCACCGCCTTGTTACCGAACGCTATCGCGGCATCGAGCGCGGCACCTTCCTCACGGTGACCGATCTGGTCGGTTTGAACGCACTTGCGGCACGGGTTTCGTTGACCGCGTTGAACGAACGGCTTCGGGATTGGGTCTCTATTCACCGCGAAGCGCTGGGCGCGACCCGGGGCCGACTCCGGTCCGTCGCCGGTGACAATGTGTTGTCGACGCACGGCAGCGCGGACGAGGCAGTGAGTTTCCTCCTCACGCTCGACCATCTGGCGCGCGCTCGGAGAATTTCCGGTGACGACGGCCAGCCTCCGTTCACGTTCAGCGCGGTCATCGCGCACGGGGATCTCTTCGTTCCCGATTTCGGGCTGGCCGGCCCGCTGGTGAGCAGCACCTGCCGGACGTTGCAGGTCCTCGAACCCGGCACGAAGATCATCACGGACGGGGTCTTCCAGGGCCTCACGTCGGAGCGGGATGTCTTCGGCCCCGAGCTGGCCCCCGCCCCGGGCGGCCTCAAGGATGGCTACCGCCTGCTCATATATCCCGGAAGCAGCCTCGCGGACGGAGACGGCGAGCCGCTCGCCGCGGGGTGACCACCACCGCGAGGCTCCGACGGCCCCGGTAAGCGACCCGTGTCCGGTGATCCACCGAGGCCCCGGGCCTGTGTTTTCAACCGCGCATGTATACAGGGCCACGCATGATTTTCCGGCCCGGTACCGTGACGGATCAGCTCAGGCCCGCAGCCAGAAGGGCACCGATGAACAGACATCCAATATGTAGTGACTGATCGGCCAGGTACATTCCGTTGAGGCCGCCGCTTTTCAGCTCGGAGAATCGGGCCGCTCCCGATCGGCGCAGCAGCCAGCGTACCGGCCACCTACGGTCGATAAACCCGTGCGTGACGATGGACCAGCCCAGCGCGGCTATCGCGCCCGGAAGACGCAGTGGTACGTCGATAATCAGGAGACTCGCCAGGGCCGCAGCGACGCACAGATGGTAAGCGAATAGATGACCGGTCATAGCGCGGACGGCGGACCATCCGCGCCCGTCCTTCTCGGTCGCCTGTCGATCCGTCTGCGCGACATGATCACCTAGGTGATGGCCCGTAAATAAAGCAATGAACGCGGCACAGAACACCATGGCATCAGTCATCGACGTGGCCCCCTCCCGCCGAAATAACAGTAGGGCACACCACGACAGAAGATCGGGACTTCGGACCGGAAGCGGCGATTTACGACGCTCCAGGCTGGCGCCCCGGGCAGCCAGCCGCTCGCACGTCCCACCCCCGGCCAGGAGGACAACGACACCGGGCCGGGTCCGCGCCCTCGAAATTTCGGAACATCCGCCATGGATAGGGCAAAAGCCCCGCTCCCGCATGGCCCGGGAACACCCCGATCACAAAACTGTGGCGGGTGAGTGAGTCCATGGACTCACTCACCCGCCACACATCGAGCGGCAGTGCCTCCAGCCGGCGGGTGTGACTGGTGGCCGGCTGGCGGGTGTGATCGTTACCAGGTGATGGGCGTGGTTGTCACCGGGTGGCGGTGGAGGTGACCGGGCCGGAGAACAGGACGTTCCCGTTCAGGTCGTAGCCGGTCGCCGTTCCGGTGGAGCTGAACGCGTCCCGGCTGCTGAAGGTGGCCGAATGCTGGATGTCGATGGAACCGACCACCGTTCCGTTCGGGCCGGGCAGGGTCCGGACGAAGGCGTAGGTGAAGGTCTTCGATCCGGTCGAGTGCCAGGAACCCCAGAAGGTCCCGCTCGGCGTGGCGACGGCGAAGCGGCTCTTCGGCAGGAACAGCATCTGGACCGACTCGGTGGCACCGAGTGCCGTCGTGGCCGTGCCCGTCCAGTAGCCCACCGGGCTGTAACCGCCGTCGTAGGAGGTCGTGCTCGCGGCTCCGGCGACCGGCGCCACGCCGACCGCCAGGGCGAGCGTGCCCGCCAGAGCCGCCAGCAACAGCGCCGCCCGCGTGGAGGCGAGACGGACGCGAGGTCGCAACATACAGGTTCTCCTTTGCCGTGGACATCAAGGTGCCTGAACACCGCCGACCGGCTTGAAGAAGCCCCGGAAACACGGTTCCGCGTGCGCGCTCAGGCGGCGCCACGCACGTGCGCGTATCCGGGACCAAGAAACGGGACACCACCCCCCGGCCGTGGTGTTGGGGGTTCGTGCCGGCATTGCTGGCACGAACCCCCGACCACACGGCTGGTAGGACCCGTCGGTTACGGGACTGGGAAGCGGAACTCCGACGGAAAGCAACTGAAACCGGAGACATCGTCACCCAGGCAGAATGCGTGTGTCCAGTCCCCCGAGGGCGGATCGACCACACACCAGTCGGCGCCGACCCAGCTCACCTCAACCCGCATCGTCGTCGTGACCGCGTCGCCGCCGTCCACAGAACGGGTGAGGAGGTATCGAATCGCCGCTTTCCTGGACGAATAGTGCTCGACTTCCCATCCGATGATCTGCACCTGATACCAGGAGGTACCACTCGGCCCGCTCCCACCCCCCGGGACGGGCTTTCCGCCGGCCGCACCGGCCGCACCGGCCGCGCCCCCAACACCACCAGCACCCCCAAAACCGCCACCGCCTCCACTGCCCCCAACGCCTCCAACGCCTCCAACGCCCGCGGCGCCGACGGTGGAGGTCGCCCGGTGCGCAAGGTTGATCGCGGCGATGACAGCACCCAACGGTGAGCGCTCGAATCCCGCGACGACGTGCTCGCCCAGCACCCGCGGACCGGCGGAACGGCTGCATGGCAGCTGTGCGCCGTCCGCGTGGTCATAGAAGAAGACGTCGGACATGGTGACGGCCCGATATCTCGTCCAGGTGCGGAGCAACAGGTAGGTGGAAACCCCGAAGACGACCGCGGCCTCGGTCGTCAGCAGGAGGAGGGTCATACGATTCCCCCAGGCGCGATCTCCCGGCAGCCGGCGGGTGGTGGCAGGTCGGCCGGTGGCAGATCGGCGAGCTCGGGATGCCGGTCCGAGCCGGCGGCCATCCGGGCCGCGGCGAGCAGGGCCCGGGCGACCTGCGCCCATTCGCTGCTGTCACCGCCGACGGCGCCCCGGATCGTCTCCAGGCTGTGCAGCTCGTGGGACAGCCCGCCGGCCACGTAGGCCGGCATCCGCACCATGACGGCGGGGCGCTGGCTGTTCGGCGGATCCTCCACCTCGATGGGGTGCTCCCAGTCGACATAGATCTCCATTTCGACGCCGGGCACCCGGCTTTTGCGCGGACGCGGCGCGTCGAGGTCATGGCTGGGCATGTCCACCTCCTGGCGTCCCCCCGGCTGGTCAATCCGCTTTCCTGGTCGGGTCGGGCCCGTCATGGCTCGTCCGGCAGGTCGCCGGAGAGAGCCAGTTCCAGTGCGTGGCGCACAAGATGGACCAGGGTCGTCTGCGCGCTGTCCGGGCGCCGGGCATCGCAGTACATCAGCGGCCGGTGCGGCGCCAGGTCCGCCGCGTTGCGGACCATGGGCAGCGGGTACTCGTAGGTGTTCGCGTCGAACCGGTTGACGGCCACCAGGAACGGGACCCGGCGGTTCTCGAAGAAGTCGATGGCGGGGAAGGAGTCCGCCATCCGCCGGGTGTCGACGAGAACGACCGCGCCGATCGCGCCGCGGACGAGCTCGTCCCACATGAACCAGAAGCGGTCCTGGCCGGGCGTGCCGAACAGGTAGAGGATGATGTTGTTGCTGAGCGTGAGACGGCCGAAGTCCATGGCGACCGTGGTGGTCGTCTTGCCGTTCACGGCGCTGGTGTCGTCGACGCCGAGGCTGGCGCTGGTCAGCGCCGCCTCGGTGGTGAGCGGCTCGATCTCGCTCACCGACCCCACGAACGTCGTTTTTCCTACTCCGAACCCACCGGCGACGAGAACCTTGACCGCGGTGGGCGCCCGCTTAGAGACGGGTGAGACCATGCAGAACCCTCCGTAGGAGTTCCGGACTGGGCCGATCTGGATTTTCGGGGCGGTGGACGGAGACCATTCCGTCGCGCGCCATGTCGTCGATGAGGACCCGAACCACCATCAGCGGCAGCTTGAGCCTGGCGGAGATCTCGGCGATCGAGTGGATTCGCATGCACAGGATCGCGATGTCGTGTTCCTCGGGGGCGAGCCGGCCGCGCCGCCGGATCGCCGCCATTCCCGAGTCGGTCGTCGCGACCAGCGCGACGAGCTCCAGCGGGACGGCGGGCGCGGTGCGCCCCCTGGTCACCGCGTAGGGACGGACCAGCGGCTCGGACTCATCCCAGCTGTCGCCCAGTCCTCCTGACCCGGGCCAGTCGCCAGCCACCCTGTTCCACCTCCCTGCGTGACGCGGTCCGAGCTCAGGACGGAAGGGCAGCCCGCATCTGGTTGCGCAGCTCGGGGGTCAGGAACCTGCCGGCCCGGCTGACGAGATGGGCCATCTCGTAGGCGATCTGGCCGACGTCGGCGTCGGCCCTGCTGGAGACCGCCAGGCAGGCGCTGTGGCCCACGGCGGTGATGAACAGGTAGCCGTTCTCCATGTCGACCATGGTCTTGTTGACCTGGCCCCAGCCCTGCTGCCGCGCCGCGCCGCGCGCCAGCGCGTCGAATCCGGAGGCGACCGCCGCGAGCTGGTCGGCCGCGGCCCGGTCGATGCCGGTGGACGTGGCCAGCAGCAGCCCGTCGGAGGACAGGACGACCGCGCAGAGAATGTCTGGCACGGTCTCGCGAAGTCGGTCGAGCAGGAAGGACAGGTCAGGCTGTCGGGGCACGGCTCATCTCCCGTCGAGGTCGTCGGCGTCGCGCATGCCGCGGTCGAAAGCGGTGGTGAAACGCTGGGCGAGCGCGCGGGCGGCTTCCGGGTCGGGCGCGCTGGCGGCCTTCTGCGGCAGCCGCTCGGCGGCGGGGTCCTCGCGCAGGCTCTTGGCGAGGTGCGCGCCGCGCTGCCGGCGCGGCAGGTCCTCGAGTCGCGGGTGTCCGCCGGGGCCGGGCGGGCCGGCCAGCGCCTCGGCGCCGTCGTGGCCGCGCAGTGGGCCGAACAGCGGGTCGAACAGTCCGCCGTCCGCCAGGTCCGCGGCGCTGTGTGCGACCATCCCGCCGGGACGTCCCTCGGGCCGGCGGCGCGGCGCGGCGTCGAGACCACCGTCGACGAGACCACGTCCGAGACCACCGTCGAGCCCGTCGTCGAGGCCGCCGTCGAAACCCCTGTCGAGGCGCAGGCCGCGTGGGTCCTCGAGCTGCCGGTCGGCCAGGTCGCCGCCGTGGCCGCCGGCCGCGCGGGCGTCGCCGTACCGGCCGGCGCGGGAGTCCGGCCCGTAGCCGGCGGCCCGGGGATCGTCGCCGTACCGGCCGGCGCCGGTGTCGCTGCCAGGACCTCCGGTGCGGGGGTCGTCCTGATAGCCGCTGTCGTTGGGGTCGCCGCGGTAGCCACCGTCGCGGGCGTCACCGCCGTAGCCGGCCTGGCGCGCCTCGGCACCGTAGCCACCGTCGCGGCCGTCGCGGCCGTCGCGCGGGTCCCGGGGATCACGGGGGTCACTGCCGTAGGCGGCCGCGCGCGGGTCCTCCCCATAACCCGCCGGGCGAGGGTCCTCCCCGTAACCCACCGCACGCCGGTCCTCCCCATAGCCTGCCGCGCGCGGGTCCTCCCCGTAGCCGGCGCCGCGGGGATCGCCGTGCTGGCCACCGAACCTGTCGTCGCCACCGCCGGGACGAGCCTCGCCCGGACGAACCTCTCCGGGACGGGCGTCGCCGCCACCGGGGCGGGCGTCGTCGGCGGCGTCGGGCCGCAGGCGGGCGGACGCCCGGTGCGGAACCGCCGCGACCGCTCCGGCCAGCGCGAGCTCCTCGGTGGGGGTGGGCCCGGCCCGACGTCCACCGCGATCGCCCGGCGCGCCGGGACCAGTTCCGCTGCCGCCGCCGGCACCTCCGCCGTACACGGAGCCGCCCGCCGCGAGCGCCGCCGGCTGGCGGCCGCCGTTCGACCCGGCGGCCGGCAGCGATGCGGCCTGATGCGGGATCTCGGTGTGGATGAGCCCGGCCGGGATGATCGTGACGACGTGGACACCCCCGTACACGCTGGGCTTGAACCGCACGGCGATCTTGTGCCGGGCGGCCAGCCGGGCGACGACGAACAGGCCGATCTGGCTGCCCTGCGTCGAGGCCTCGAACGGCGGCGGGTTGGCCATCCGGTGGTTGGTCGAGGCGTAGGACGCCGGGTCGAGGCCGACGCCGCGGTCCTCGATCTCCACCGTCCATCCTTGGCCGACGCGGCTGGCCTGCACGGTCACCGGGGTGTCGGGTGGGGAGAAGGCGGTGGCGTTCTCGATGAGCTCGGCGAGCATGTGGGTCAGGTCGCCGACGGCCGAGCCGACGATCTCGACGTCCGACGTCGGCAGGTGCACGTGTACCCGGGTGTAGTCCTCGACCTCGCTGGCCGCCGCGCGCAGCACCTGGACCAGGCGCACCGGCCCGCGGAAGGTGCGTCCCGGCTGGCCGCCGGCGAGGACGATCAGGCTCTCCGCCAGCCGCCGCATGCGGGTGGCCTGGTGGTCGACGCCGAACAGGCGGGTGAGGATCTCGCCGTCCTGCTGGTCGCGCTCGAGCTCGTCGATCAGCCGGAGCTGACGCTGGATCAACCCCTGGGTGCGTCGGGCGAGCGTCTGCAGGATGGCGCCGACGCTGCGGCTCTCCGCCACTTCGTAGGCCGCCGATACCGCGGACGAGTAGGTCACGTTGAAGGCACGGGCGACGTCGCCGATCTCGTCGCCGGTCGCGGTGGCGAAGGCCGGCGGCTCGGCGGCCGGGTCGATGGGATGTCCCTGCCGCAGCTTCGAGGTGACCGCGGGCAGCCGCCGCTGGGCCACCTCGAGCGCGCCGGACCGCAGCGCGCGCAGCGCGCCTACCAGCCTGGTCGCGACACCGACGGACACCGCGATCGACAGGGCGACCACGCCGGCGGCGAGCAGGCCGGAAAGCAGGGCGCTGCGCAGCGCGGCGTCGGCGAGCGAGGCGCTGCGGTGCTCCAGGTCGTCGACGACCTGCCGCTGCACCTTGCGGAACTGCTCGCTCTTCGCGCCGCTCGCCGTCGCCCACGCCGTGAAGTCGATGCGCTCGCCGCGCAGCACCCGGTCGCGCAGGTCGATGACGGGGTTCAGTGTCGGGCCGACGACGGAGTCGTACAGGGCGAGCTGCTCGGGGGTGGCGGACGACCGGAACTGCGTCGTCCACGCCGCCTCGGCGCCGATCGCCGACTGGACCCGGGTGGCGCTGTCGGACACCGCGCCACCGAGGACGGCCGCCGCTGAGACGTACCCGTACTGCTGGCTGATCGCCTCGCTGGCCCGGGAGACCGCGGACAGTGCGGTGGCCCCGCGCACGACCTCGGTGTCCTCGCTGCCGATGCCGACCATGGCGGCGCCGACGTCCAGCCAGGACGAGATCATCTGGTTGAAGGTGACGGTTCCCGGGCCGGGCTGGAGGGTCTGCGCGTCGACGCCGGCGCGCACCGTGGCGAGTCCGGCCATCTGGTTCCGCGCGGCGCCGACCGCGTCCCGGACCTGGTTTCGCGGGCCTGCCGGCAGTTCGTCGGCCGTCTCGGTGACGGTCGCGAGGGCCTCGTCGACCGGGCCGCGCGCGCTCGTCGAGCGGGCGGCGAACTCCCGTTCCCGGTAGCCGGAGCCGACCAGGCTGGAGACGGCGTACCGCTCGGCCTGCAGGGCGTAGACAAGATCGTTGACGTGGATGAGGAACCGGGCGGCGGTCCTGGTCTGGTCGCTCGCGCGCTGGGCCGCGAGCTGGCCGGTCACGACCCAGCTGCCGAAGCCGACCAGGGCCATCAGTGGCAGGAGCAGGACCAGAGTGATCTTGTACCGGATGGGCCAGTTCCGCACTCCGCCACCTCTCGTCGGGGACGCGGGGGTCCTCGAGACATCCAGTCGGCCGACGGGACCGGGGGGCGGTAGGAGGGGAGTAACCGCGCCCGACTGCGGACGCACTGGGTGGCGTGGCGACCTCGCCCCGGCGCCAGCGGCCACCGAGAACGACGCTGAGCAGCTGTTCCGATCCCGTCGGCAATCAGGACGCTAACCGCGAGGGGCGCTTTACCGGAAGAGTAATCATGTGACGCTTTAGGGACGCCGTGTCCTGTTCATGCCATTACCGCGCCCGCCGACCGCCCGATCGCCCGTCCGGTCGCCCGCGCGGTCGCCCGCGCGGTCGCCTCGACGGGTACCGGCGGCACCCGTCTGGCCAAGTCGTGCCACCGGACGGGCCGCGCCCGGCCCCGAGGAGGCGGCCGCGGGCACCGACGAGGAGGATCCGGCCGCCTGCGCCGACGCCGACGCCGCGGTCGCCGTGGCGGGGTCCGACTCGGGCGACGCCGGAGCGGGAACCGCTGGCAGGGCAGCCGCGCGGCCGCCCCTGCCGGCCGCGAGCGCCCCGCCGCGGACACCACCGAGAACCCCGCCGAGCGCGCCGTCGAGACCACCGCCGAGGGCGCCGTCGAGGCCACCGTCGAGCGCGGCGTCGAGGCCGCCGTCCGGTCCGCCGTCCCAGCGGCCGGCGCCGGCGCCCCGGGGCAGGTATCCGGCGCGCGCGGCGGCGGCGCCGAGTTGGAACCGGGTCAGGACGCCGAAGCGTTGGCACATCTCCGCCACGTCCCGTTTCACCGTCCGGTCGGAGACACCGAGCTCCCGGGCCGCACGGCTGTCGTCGAGCCCGCTGTCGAGCAGCTGGAGCAGGGCGCGCTGGCGGCGCACCGTCGCGGGCTCGTCAAGCTCGACCTCACCCGACCCGCGCCGCGCCGCCGCGTACTGGGTGCGGGTCACCATGTCCGCGATCGCCCGGACCAGCGTCGGGGCGACGACCGCGAACGCGCCGTCGTCGAGGTCGTCGTCACGCACCGGCACGAGCGCGGCGGAGCCGTCCCAGACGATCGCCCGCATCGGCAGCGCCGGCAGCACGTGGATCTGCCCGATCGGCGGCAGCCGCCGCCCCTGGTGCCGCCGGCGCGCCGCCGCGACCGCGCCCGCCGTCCACACGCTGACGACGCGCACGCCCCGGCCGGCGGCCGGTACCAGCAGGTCGGGGACGTCCCCACCGAGGCCGGGAGGCGGCGGCCCGGTCAGCAGGAACCGGACGGACTGGGTCGATCTGCGGGTCAGCTCCGCCATCCGGGGGAAGATCTCGTCGCGGGCGAGAAGCTGCACGCCCGCGTTGGTCCCCGCCCGGCGGCGGCCGGCGACGTAGTCGCCGAACAGGCCCGACCGGTAGAGCTGCGCCCGTTCGTCGGCCATCCGCGCCCGCTCGGCGACCAGCGCCGCCTCGCGCATGGCGTGGCGTGCCTGCAGGACGCGTACCGGGTCCTGCGGCTCCCACTGGTGGCCGACCCGGCGGACGAGACCCGCCTCCACCAGCCGGTCCATCTCGGCCTGGACAATGGGCTCGGGGCGGCGCAGCCACTCCGCGAGCAGGTCAACCCCGCAGTAGGGGTGGCGGGCCACCGTCCGCCACACCTCGTCGGAGAATTCGTCCAGACCCTCGAATCCGAGTTCGGACAGACGCACGCCCACCCCTCCCCGCGCAGCCGCCAGCCACGAGCGACGAACATTCCAGATACGTCCCGGAAACACTTCGCTGGATTCACGGGAAATCGCGGTGCGGGGCAGACCGAGAACCGTGCTGACGCGCCGATTACATCTGGTTACGGCAAGCTATACCACTTTGGGTGACTCTTCAACGGCTTTGCGCGAATTGCGGCGGGATCGACCGCGACACAACAACAGATACACAAAGATGATCGATTGTTTGACCTGTCATGTTCTTGCATGGTGCGCACGGACGATGAACCTGACACCATCCGTAACATAGCGATAATTAAACCTATACACACCAACAGAAGCCCACCTGCACTCCGGGTCGAGAGCGGCCGTCGTCGGCGCCTGGACCCGGCCCGTCCCACGTCACGGGCCCGGGGCTCACCGCCGAGGGCCGCCGCCAGGCGACCCGCTCCGGCCCCCGTCCACGCACAAAACCGTTACCCGCCCGTTACCCGGCCGGACGGCCCGCGATCGGCCGGGAATCGACGGCGCGGGCCGGCGGACGCCCATTCCGCGCGTCCGCCCGGGGACGCCGGAGGCAGATTTGAAGATGACGTCGATGATGACTGTCGCCGGAATGATCAGCCCGACTGTGTCTGTTCCCTGTCCCGCCACGGCACCTTCGCGATGACGTAGGTCGGCCCGCCGGGTGGGCTGTCCACGATCAACGTGCCGTCGATGGCGTCCAGCCGCTCGGTGAGGCCCGCCAGGCCGCTGCCCCGGCCGAGGCTCGCGCCCCCGCGGCCGTCGTCGGTTATCCGCAGCAGCAGGTTGTCACCGACCCGGCGCAGGTCGACCAGCGCGTCCGACGCCTGACTGTGCTTGCTGATGTTGGTAAGCAGCTCGGCGGCGGTGAAGTAGACGATGCCCTCGATCGCCGGCGCCGGCCGCTCGTCCAGCTCGACCGTCACCCGGACGGGAACCGTGCAGCGCATCCCCAGCGACGGGATCGCGCCCGGCAGGCCCCGGTCGGTGAGGATCGCGGGATGGATGCCGCGGGCGAGATCCCGCAGCTCCCGCAGCGCGAGCTTGACCTCGCCGTGTGCCTCCTCGACCATCTTCGCCGCGGTGTCCGGGTCGTCGGCGAACTTCTCGCGCGCCAGGCCCAGCCCCATCGCGAGCGCGACCAGACGCGCCTGCGCGCCGTCGTGCAGATCCCGTTCGATGCGCCGCAGATCGGCCGCGGCCGTGTCGACGACGACGCCGCGGTCGGCCTCCAGCTCCCTGATCCGCCGCTCCATCCGGTCGGACGGCGACAGCAGCGCCGAGATCATCGCCCGGTCGACGGCCGCCAGTGCCCGGGCCACGACCGGCAGCACCGGCCAGCCGACGAAGAGCAGCACCAGCGTCACGGTGAAGGTGACGATCGCCCAGGGCAGCCGGATCACGAAATACAGGGCGTGCCGCCAGCCGACCGGATCCGCCACCCCGGCCCACAGTCGACCGAAGGCACCTGTCGACGCCGACCGCGGCCGCGAAGCCGACGGAATGTGCAGGCCGAGGATGACCCGGGCCCGGGCCCGTTCGACGGTGCCGAGCGCCCGGGTCACCACCAGGCCGATGGTCAGCAGCGGCAGACCGACGACCGTGACCGCCATCCCCACGCCGACCGAGAACCAGACGACCACGAAGACGAACCCGACGAGGCCCGTCGGCAGGTTCAGCAACAGGAAGAGGACCCGCCGCCAGGTCCGGTTGTCGAGGGCGAAGACCTGCTCGGGTCTGGCGTCCACCCCGGCGCCGGCGCCGGGCTGGTCGGGAACGGGCTGGTCGGGAACGGGCTCTTTCCCGGCCGGCGGGGCCACGGGCCGCTCGGTCCGTTGGTCCGAGGTCGCGTCGACGGGGCCGGCCACTGCTGGTGCTCCTCCCGGGTGTGCGGCGGCTGCACGGGGCAGGCTCGACTCTCGCGCCACTCCGTCTGGACGACACAGCCTGGACGACGCACAAGGACACCGTACTCGTTCAACAGGACAAACAATAGCGAGGGTTTCTATCCGCTTTACGGCGGCACCGAACGAGACCACGTCGTGTGACGCGAGGGCCGGCGCGAGAAAATTTCTCAACCCCCTGCCACCACAGTCGCACGGCGTGTAAGAATAAGCGCCGAACAGGAAAGTAACGGGGCGCCCTCCCGCCCTGGTCCACTGAGGATTCAGCGAGATCGCAGCCGTCGCGTCTCGGCGGCCTGGCGGTTCCGGGAGGCATGGCTCCATGGGGGGGAAATGATTTGGATCAGCAGAAACCCACGGGCGGCGATGTGTCGTGACGGTATCGCTCCGGCCCCGCCCACGGCCCACATCGGGCATACATCCGAGCTGCTCAGACAGCTTGAGGGGTGTCCCCTGGCCCGGCGCCGAGCGCGCTGCCGGGCCACGGTGAACCACTGTCACGCCGGCACATCCTGAGTCGCCGTACCGGGCGTTTTCCACTTTTTAAACGACCGCCGGCCGACCCGTCGATAGTTTTCTCTGGCCAGCACGAAACCGCGCGAACCTGATTCCTCCAATCCGTTCCGGGGAATCAGTTGGACACCGCACCGGAATAGTTCCGTCGACATTTCTTGCGGCGCCGGCCGAATACACCGTCCAACGACCCGTGAGGGTGGCTGGCGCCTGGGCTGCCGGCTGGCCGGCCGGGTCATGATGCCTCGGCCGGATCCGTCCAGTGGTCTCATCCGGGCCGGAGCGATCGGCTGACCCGGGCTCCGGGCTGACCCATCGACCGCCGCGCCACAGCGATCTCCCGCTGGAGCGCGGTGGCGGGGCTGGTCACGCCCTGTGCCCGTCATGCCCGGCGCTCGTCGTGCTCGTCGTGCCCGCCACGCCCTGAGCTGGGCACATCCCGGGTCAAGGAACACCCGGGTTCGGCGCGTCCCGAGTTCGACGTGTCTGGGCTCGGCCCGCCCCCGGGCCTGGTCCCGGGCGTGATCGCGCCGCGACGGCTGGCGTCCGGACAGGGCGCAGGAAAACCGGCCGCCGGTCGTCGACCGGCCGCCACCTCCCGTGCGGCGACGGCCGTCCCGCCGCCGCACGGACCCCATCTCGCACGGAGGAACCATGCACGTCCCCCTGACGTCCGGCGCGGCGCTCACCCGCGCGGGGCTCACGCCCGCCCACCAGGCTCCCGGCGGGGCGGGCGGCGCGGCCCCGGTCGCCCGCGACGCCTCCTCGGACCACGCGACCGTGCTGCTCGATCTGCTCTCGGATCTGCTGACCAACCTCGTGGGACTCGCCTTCGTGCTGTACATGACGGTCGGCCTGCTCGGTGTCCTGCTGGCACTGGCGCTGCGGGCCCGGCGCGGCGCGTCCCGGCCCGGTCCCGGAGCGGCGACGTGAACCTGCTCGACGCCGACGGCCGCGACGCGCGCCTGCTCGCCGCGGCCATGATCACCTTCGGGATGGTCTACCTGTTCGCGATGCTGGTGCTCTCCCGTGTCCACCGGCCCCGGACGGGCACGCCCCCCGACGGCCTCTTCTTCGTCTTCGTGATGCCCTGCCTCAACGAGGAGGCGGTCATCGAGGCGAGCCTGCGCCGGCTCCTGCTCTCCCCCGCCACGAACCGCCGGGCCCTCGTCGTCGACGACGGCTCGGACGACCGGACCTCGCTGATCGTCCGCGGGGTGGCCGACGACCGGGTGTGGCTGCTGCGCCGCGAGCCACCGGACGCCCGACGGGGCAAGGGTGCCGCGCTGAACGCCGCCGTGGCCCATCTGGCGACCCGCCCGGAGATCGCCGCCCGCGACCCCGACGACGTGATCATCGCCGTGGTCGACGCGGACGGCCGTCTCGACCCGCACTCGGTGGAGGCGGTCGCCCCCTACTTCGCCGATTCCCGCACCGCCGGCGTGCAGACGGGCGTGCGCATCAACAACCGGCACACCAGCCTGCTCGCCCGGCTCCAGGACATGGAGTTCGTGATCTACACCGATGTCTTCCAGCGCGGACGCGGCCAACTGGACAATGTCGGCCTCGGTGGCAACGGCCAGTTCGTCCGGCTCTCGGCGCTGCGGTCCCTCGGCGGCGACCCGTGGTCGCACAGCCTGACCGAGGATCTCGATCTCGGTGTCCGGCTGCTGCTGACGGGCTGGCGCAACCAGTTCTGCCCGCAGGCGGACGTCCACCAGCAGGGGGTCGTCCGGCTGGGACGGCTGCTGCGGCAGCGGTCGCGCTGGTTCCAGGGCCACCTGCAGTCGTGGGCGCTGATGCCCCGCGTGCTGCGGCAGGCGCGGGCCCGGGCGCTGCCCGACATGCTGTTTCACCTCTCCAGCCCGCTGCTGATCCTCCTCGCGTCGCTGCTGACGGCCGCTTTCGTGCTCAGCACGGTGGGCGTGCTGACGAGCTGGCTCGCCGGCGGGCCGGCGCCGGACCCGCGCTACTTCCTCGGCGCCTACCTGATGGCGGCGGGACCGGCACTGGTCTGCGCGCTGATCTACCGGTCACGCGAGCCGCTTGTTGGCTTCGACGTGGTCCGCCTAGCCGGCTATGCGCACCTCTACATGCTGTACGCGCTGGTGTGGTTCGTCGCCGGCTGGTGGGCGATGGGACGGGTGGTCAGCGGCCGGACGAGCTGGCACAAGACCGCCCGAACCCCGGAGAGCGCGCCCCCCACGCCCCTCCAACCGGTGTCCGCCGCTCCCGCCGCTCCCGAGGGACCGGACCGGTGAGCGCCAACCACGACCACACCGACCTCCACCACAGCCGCCACCTCGGCCAGGAGCGTGTCCGGCCTGGCGCCGGCCCGCCAGCCAGGTCCGCCGTCGGCTCGCCGCGCCCGCCGCGCCGGCGGGTCCGCCGCCGGTATCGGCTCGTCGTCCTCGCGCTGGTCAGCGCGGGCGGGATGGCCACTCTCGCCGGGCTGTGGGCGGTCATCTCGCTCAGCACCGGGGACGGGCCGACCCGCTGGCGGGACGGGACCAGGCACGGCCCGTGGCTGGCGGTCTTCGACGGCTACGGCCGCACCACCGGGCAGCTCGAGGCCGGCGGCCTGGTGATCACACTCGCCCCCCGGACCGCCGACGCGCCGGAGCGCACCCACGCCGGCCTGGTGGTCAGCTCGGAGCACTACAGCGACGTGCGGTTCACCACGCAGGTGCACACCGTCCGCCAGCTGCGCCACGGCACCCCGGCCCCGTGGGAGGTCGGCTGGGTGCTCTGGAACTACACCGACCCGGCGCACTTCTACGCCTTCGCGCTGAAGCCCAACGGCTGGGAGCTCAGCAAGCAGGACCCCGCCTACCCCGGTGGCCAGCGGTTCCTGGCCAGCGGGCCGGCGCCGCGGGCCCGCCTCGGCAGCTGGCACACGGTGGAGGTGATCCACGACCGGGACTCGATGGCGGTGTCCGTGGACGGCGTCCCCACGGTGCGGATGCAGGACACCGAGCGCCCCTACGTCTCCGGTGCCGTCGGCCTGTACTGCGAGGACTCCGTCGTGGAGTTCCGCAGGTCCGGCGCCCGCCACCTGCGCCCGACCGACCGGCCGCCGTTCTGACCGACCGCCGTTCTGACCGACCGCCGTTCCGGCTGGCGCCGATCGGCCGCCGTTCGGAGCGGCGGCCCCCGAGCACCCGCCTCTCGGCGCGGTGGAGTTCAGCCGTTCACAAACGATCAAGGATGGGAGGATCGACATGACCTACAGCTCTGACGGTCGCACGGTGCTGCTCGTGTACGGCACCCGGCCCGAGGCGATCAAGATGGCTCCGGTGGTCCATGAACTTGGACGGACCGGCCCGCTGCGGCCGGTCGTGGCCGTCACCGGCCAGCACCGGTCCATGCTCGACCAGGTCAACGACCTCTTCGGCATAGTTCCCGACTACGACCTCGGGATCCTCCGGGACCGGCAGTCGCTGGCCGGGGTGACCACCCGCTCGCTCGGCGGCCTGGAGTCGGTGATGGCCGAGGTGCGCCCGGACGTCGTGGTCGTCCAGGGCGACACGACGACGGCGTTCACCGGTGCCCTCGCCGCGTTCTACCAGGGCCTGCCCGTCGTCCACATGGAAGCCGGGCTGCGCACCGAGGACCCGGCCTCGCCGTTCCCGGAGGAGATCAACCGCCGGCTCACCTCGCAGCTCGCCGACCTGCACCTGGCGCCCACGCCGTCGGCCCGGGCGAACCTGCTGGCGGAGGGCATCCGGCCGGAGTCCGTGCTGGTCACCGGCAACACCGTCATCGACGCGCTGCTGCACGTCACGGCGGCACCGCCCCCGCCGGACCGGCTGCTCGCCGAGGTGCGCCAGCGCTCGGGCGACGGCCGGCGGCAGGTGCTGCTCGTCACCGCGCACCGGCGCGAGTCGTGGGGGGAGCCGCTCGCGCGGGTCGGCGCGGCGCTCGCCCGGCTGGCCGAGCAGCGGCCCGAGCTGCTGATCGTGCTGCCCGTGCACCGCAACCCGGTGGTGCGGGAGACGGTCCTGCCGCCGGTGGAGGGGTTCCCCAACATCCTCGTCGCCGATCCCGTCGACTACGCCTCCTTCGCGCACCTGATGAAGGCCGCGACGGTCGTTCTGACGGACAGCGGCGGCATCCAGGAGGAGGCGCCCAGCCTGGGCAAGCCGGTCCTGGTGCTGCGGGACAACACCGAGCGGCCCGAGGGGGTGCAGGCCGGCACCGCCTGCCTGGTCGGCACCGAGCCGAACCGGATCGTCGCGGCCGTCGACCGGCTCCTCGACGATCCCGTCGCCTACGCGGCGATGGCGGAGGCGATCAACCCCTACGGCGACGGGCAGGCGGCGCGCCGCACCGTCGCCGCGATCGCGCACCGCTTCAGCGACGCGCCCGCCCCGGACTCCTTCGTCCCGCGCCCACGCACGATCACCATTCCCGTCCAGCCGGCCGGCCCGGGGCAGGAGCTGACCGGCTCCGCCGCCGGCAGACGAGAGGAGTCCGGAACATGACCCCGCGGCTCAGGTGGCTCCCGCGCCGGCGCACGAGCCGTCCCGACGGCACCGGTCGGGGTGTCCGCCGGGGCATCAGACGCGGTGGCCGCGCGACGACGACCGCCGGGCTGCTCGCGGTCGTGCTCGGTGCCGGCGCCGGTGCCGCGGCACCCGTGGCCGCGGCACCGGACGCGCCCAAGCACCCGCCGCGGCACGCCCGCGCGGCCACCCCGCAGGTGCTGCCCGCCGAGGGGCGCTTCGCCTCACCGCCGGCTCCACCGGCGCCGCCGCGCACCCCGCCGCCGCGGCGGGCCGCGCGGCCCGTCCCGGGCACGAACCAGCGCCCGCCCGCGGCACCGGACGGCGCCACCGGGCCCGGGGCCGCGTCGGCGCCGTCCGGCCAGGCGACCGGGACGGGCACCCTGATCCTGTACGACACCACCGGCGCGTGGGGGTGGCTGGGCGAGCAGTACGCCATGCAGGCGGCCAACCTGGCCTCCCGGTTCGGCACCTGGCAGGCCCGTCCGGTCAGCTCGTACACCGCGGGCCAGATGTCCGCGTACGCCGCGGTGGTGTACGTCGGGTCGACCTACGACGAGCAGGTCCCGACGGCGTTTCTCACCGACGTGCTGGCGGGGAGCCGGCCCGTGGTGTGGATGTACAACAACATCTGGCAGCTCACGTCGCAGGCGCCGGCCTTCCCGACGACGTACGGGTGGAACTGGTCCGGCTTCGACACGTCGGCGATCGGGACCGTCAGCTACGAAGGGACCGACCTGACCCGGTACGCGGCGAACGCCGCCGGGATCATGAACTACGCCTCCGTGGACACCACCAGGGCCACGGTGCTCGCCGAGGCGGTGCGCGGTGACGGCACCCGCTTCCCCTGGGCGCTGCGGTCCGGGAACCTGACCTACATCGGCGAGATCCCGTTCGCCTACGCCGACATGACCGACCGCTACCTCGCGGTGGCCGACATGCTCTTCGACGTCCTCGCGCCGCAGACCGCCGCCCGGCACCGCGGGCTCGTCCGCATCGAGGACGTCGGGCCGGACGCCGACCCCGCCGAGCTGCGCGCGATCGCCGACTACCTGTCCTCGGCGCAGGTCCCGTTCTCGGTCGCCGTCTACCCGCGGTACGTGGACGCCAACGGCACCTACAACAACGGCGTACCGCAGGACTACGCCCTCGCGTCCAGACCGGACGTGGTCAGCGCGCTGACGTACATGACCCAGCGTGGCGGCACACTGATCATGCACGGCTGGACGCACCAGTTCTCGAACGTCGCCAACCCGTACTCGGGCGCGAGCGCGGACGACTTCGAGTTCTTCCAGGCGCATGTCGACGCCCAGGACTACGTGGTCTACGACGGACCCGTGCCCGGCGACAGCCAGACGTGGGCGACCGACCGGATGAACGGCTCGGCCGCCGCGTTCACCGCCGCCGGGCTGCCGGTGCCGACGACCTTCGAGTTCCCGCACTACGCCGCGTCCGCCCCCGACTACGCCGCGGCCCGGGCGAACTTCCCGCGCCGCTACGACCGCGGGCTCTACTTCCGCAACCAGCTCGCCGGCGGCGCGGTGGACCACACGAAGTACGGCGGCCAGTTCTTCCCGTACCCGGTGACGGACGTCCACGGGTCCTTCGTCATTCCGGAGAACATCGGGAACATCGAGCCCGAGCCGTTCAACAACCACCCGGCGCGGCTGCCCGCGGAGCTGATCGACGCGGCCCGGCGCAATCTGGTCGTCCGGGACGGTTTCGCCAGCATGTTCTACCACCCGTATCTGGGCGTCGACTACCTGCGCCAGACGGTGGAGGGCGTGCGCGCCCTCGGATACACCTTCGTCGCGGCCGGCTCCGTCGTCGCGGGCGGGTAGATCTGACGGGCGCGGGAGTCCACCCGGGCTCCCGCGCCCGTCGCTTTCACGGATCCGTTTCCGACTTTCCCGGGCCCGCGTTTTCGCCCCGTGGTGCGCCTGTTCCCGTGGATTTCGTTCGCACGGTTCTCCGGGAGTGCTACCGCGAGGCCCGGCCGGTGATGGCGACGCGTGCGCCGAGGCCGGTCAGGTAAAGCGGGCTGCGGTCGGTGAATCCGGCGACGTCCTCCTCGCCGATGTAGAGATCGAGGTGGCGCCGCCCGCCGAGCCCCGGTGTGAACTCGTCCCGGACCTCCCACGTCCCGCGCCGCAGCGCCGCGCACGCGTTCGGGTCGATCTCGGAGCCGTCCTCCTCGTGCCCGCAGTCCTCGACCACGAAGGTCGTGCCGGCCGGCAGGGTGGAGGAGTCGGCCGCGGCGCTGCGGAACGGGACCAGCGCCCGCCCGGCGGTGTCGACCGGGACATCGTCGATCCAGAAGCCGGAATCGTACGACCAGTTCAGCACCGAGCCCCGCCGCGGGCCGCTGGTGATCCGCCCCGTGCCCTCCTCACGCACCACCTGGACGAATCCGGCCGGGAACGTCCCGAGGAAATCGTTACCAAAGACGCAGTCGAGCTGGGGGCAGCCCCGCACCGTCAGAGGTGGGCCGTCATGGAAACGCTCCACGGCCGTGTAGTAGACGGTGATCTCCCAGTCACCTTTGGGCCCGCTCGGGGACTGGCCACCCGCCGACGGTGCACAGGCTCCCATTCCGATCAGCAGGGTTCCGGCGATTCCGGACATGGCGGAAACCGCCGCACGCCGATTCAGCCACCGGACCTTGTTCACGATGCCCACGACACGACACTGTCCCGGTTTCCCCAACGGCGGGCAACGATCTCCGCCGAAAAAGGCTCCGGGCCACCGCGGAAGACCACACTGTATTTACGCCGGGGCCGGATTCAGGACGCGCGCGCGGACACCAGCGGCCCGTGACTCGCCGGGACGCACCGGGACGCACCGGCCGTGCGCGGGCAGCGGCAGCGGCCCCGGCGGGCCCAGGAACTGGCCCTGCCCCTGGTCCACACCGGCGGCGGTCAGCACGCGCAGCTCGTCCGCCGCCTGGATGCCCTCCGCCACGAGACACGCCCCGATCTGCCGGGAGAAGTGCACGAGCGCCTCGACGAGCGCGCGCCGCGCCGCGTCGGCGCCGACGTCCGTCGTCAGCCAGCGGTCCATCTTCACGACGTCCGGCAGGATCTGCACCAGCCGGCGCAGGCTCGCGTAGGCGACGCCGACGTTGTCCACCGCGATCCGCACCCCCATGTCCCGCAGCTCGTAGAGGCGGGCGAGCGTGCCGGGCAGGTCGTGGATGCCGTCCCGTTCGGTGATCTCGACGATCAGTTGGTCGGCCGCCGTGGCCGCGAGCAGCTCCCCGAGGCGGCCGGACGCGATGGTCGCCGGGGACGCGTTCACCGCGAGCGACAGCCCGCGCGGGAACCTGGGCAGCTCCGCGACCGCGGCCCGGATCGCCGCCAGCTCCAGATCGATTCCCATCCCGACCGACGCGGCGTGCGCGAACCAGCGGTCCGGCGGAAGATCACCGAAGTACGGGCCGGCGGCGGTGCGGTCGTCGGCCTCCTCACCGGCCGCCCCGCCAGCCTGGTCACCGGTCTCCTCACCGAGGTCCCCGGCCGACTCCCCCGGCGGCGCGGGGAAGGTGGGGAAGCGGGCCAGCGCCTCGGCGCCCACGAGGCCGTGCGTCGGCAGGTCGAACACCGGCTGGAAGACCATCACCGGTCCGCCGCGGGCGATGACCTGCGCGATCACGCTCCGGATGTGGTCGTCGTCCGCCCCGCCGCGGTGCAGGGCGGACACCGCGTCCGCCACGACGTCGGCGAGCAGGCTCAGGAAGCGGGCCTCGCGGTCGCCCAGGCCCGGGTCCGGCTCGGTGCTCAGCGCGCACAGCATGCCGTAGAACTCGCCGCTGTCGAGGTACACAGGCGCGCCCACGTACGAGCCGATGCCCAGCTCGCGGGTGACGGCCAGGGCGGCGGTGCGCTGATCCGCCCGGGCGTCGGGAATGACGGCGGGCAGCCGCCCGTCCAACACCCGGGCGCAGTAGGTCGCCTCCTGCTCGACATGCCTGCCGACCAGGCGCTCGACCAGCTCACCCTCCCCGGAGATCAGGTCGATGACCTGTTCGTCCCCGGTGAACCGCGACAGCCAGGCGACGTCCGTTCCGAGGTGGCGGCGGGCCAGGTCCAGTACCCGGGCCACCTCGTCGGTGCGCTCGCGCACCCGCCCGCCGACGCGACGGTCCCGGCCACGCCGGCCGCGACGGCCGTCAGGTGGGTCCTGCGACCCAGCCCCGCTAGCGAAAACACTCACCAGTCCACCTCCACGGGTGTGTCCCAGGCGTCCAGCCCGGCCCGTGTGGACGTCCGCGGCGGTAGGCTTTTGCGCCATCGCCGGACTTCCGTCACCCCGTACCGTTTCCCGCAGCACGGTGTCCCGCGGCCCGGTCGCGGGCGGGAAGGCCGGCTGGCTCCGCCGGCTGACGCGTCAGTGCTGGCGGCACCGCGCGGCGCTGATCACCACCTGGGTCTGTGCGGTGACCGGGATGACCATCAACGCGCTCACCCCACTGCTACCCAGGGTGATCATCGATGATGTGATCATCGCGCGGTCCCGGCCGATGCTGCCCTGGGCCGGGCTGATGCTGCTGGCCGGGATCGCCGCCTACCTCCTCCTCATGGTGCGCCGGCGCTGCGGAGCCCGCATGACGCAGGAGGTCACGCACGACCTGCGGACGGCGATGTTCACCTCGCTCACCCGCCTGGACGGCGCCGGCCAGGACTCCCTGGAGATCGGCCAGGTGATCGGCCGCAACACCTCGGATCTGACCCGGGTCCAGAACCTGCTCACCCGCACCCCCACGGCGCTCGGCGGCCTTGTGGCGCTGGCCGTCTCGCTCGGGGCGATGGTGGTCCTCTCCCCGCGGCTCACCGCCGTCGCGCTGGTGACCCTGCCGGTGCTCGGCGCGCTCTCCCTGACCAGTCGCGTGACGCTGTTCCCCGCCTCCTGGTACGCGCAGCAGCAGGAGGCGGCGGTCGCCGGGGTGGTGGCGGCGACCGTGTTCGGCGTGCGGGTCGTCAAGGGCTTCGGGCAGGAGGAACGCGAGCTGAACCGGCTGGAGGCGGTGGCCGCCAGGCTGTTCGCCCACCAGCTGCGCGTGGTGCGCATCGACAGCCGCTTCGCGCCGTCGATCCGGGCCGTGCCGTCGCTGGGGCAGATCGCGATGCTCGCCTTCGGTGGCGCGCTCGCCGTGCACGGCCAGCTCTCGCTCGGCACCTTCATCGCGTTCGCCACCTACCTGACCAGGATCAACCAGCCGATCCGCAACCTGGTCGCGCTGGTGACCCTGGCCCAGCAGGCCCGAGCCAGCGCCGAGCGGATCTTCGAGGTCATCGACACCGGCCCCACCGTCGTCCAGCGCCCGGACGCGGCCGACCTCGACGTCGCCGAGAACGGCGGCGTCGCCGAAGACCCCGCGGACGGGCCGGCGAAGGTGCGGCCTGCCCGGGCACGGCCGGTGCCGGGTGCCGCGGCCGTCGAGTTCGACGACGTCTCGTTCGGTTACCAGGACGGCCGGCCGGTCCTGGACGGCTTCCGGCTGGCGGTGGCGCCCGGCGAGACGGTCGCGCTCGTCGGCCGCTCCGGCTCCGGCAAGTCCACCGTCGCGGCGCTGCTCAGCCGCTTCTACGACCCGTCCGCGGGCGTCGTGCGGGTGTACGGGCACGACGTGCGCGATCTGACGCTGACGAGCCTGCGCGGGCTGATCGGCGTCGTCGGCGACGACGGCCTGCTGTTCTCGACCAGCCTGTGGGAGAACATCGCCTACGGGTGCCGGGACGCCCCAACCGCGACAGTGCTCGCGGCGGCACGCGCGTCGCGGGTCGACGAGTTCGCCACCGACCTGCCCGAGGGCTACCGGACCAGGGTCGGCGAGCGCGGCCTGACGCTCTCCGGGGGCCAGCGCCAGCGCGTCGCGATCGCCCGGGCGATCGTCGCCGACACTCCCGTCCTCGTCCTGGACGACGCGACGTCCGCGATCGACGCGGAGGTCGAGGCGGAGATCCACCGGGAGCTGCGGACGGTCACCTCGACCCGCACGACGCTGTTGATCGCCCACCGCCGGGCGACGCTGCGCCTGGCCGACCGGATCGGGGTCGTCGAGCAGGGCCGGATCATCGACATCGGCACCCACGACGAGCTGATCGCGCGCTGCGCCGCCTACCGCGACCTGATCACCCCGGACGACCCGGACGACCCGGCCAACCAGAACGATCCGGGCGACTTCCCGGCCCCGCGGCCCCGCGAGCCCACGGAAGCGACCACACCCACCGAGACCCCGGTGCCGGACATCCAGGCCGCCGCCGTTCCCGAACTGGAAGGACTGCCGGCGGCGCTGCGCCGCCGGGTGCTGGCGCTGCCGCCTGCCCTGGACACCCCGGACCTGGACCAGGAGGTCGTCCGCGCCCGCGACCCCCGCTTCGGGCTCGCCGCCATCGGCCGGCTGCTGTGGGCCTCGCTCACCATCGCCTGGCTGCTGCTCGTCATCGACAGCCTCACCACGCTGGCGCTGCCCATCCTGATCCGGCACGGCATCGACGAGGGCGTCACCGCCCGCTCGCTGCCGGTCGTACTCGGCACCGCCGGGGTCGGCGTCGCCGTCATCGCCGTCTCGTGGAGCGCGCACACCGCCCAGATCCGGGTGGTCGGCCGTCTCGGCGCGCGGGTCGGCTACCTGCTGCGGGTGAAGCTGTTCGCCCACCTGCAACGCCTCGGCCTCGATTTCTACGAGCGCGAGGCCAGTGGACGGGTGATGACCCGCCTCACCTCGGACGTCGACCAGATCGCCGACTTCATGCGGAGCGACGCCGCGTCATCCGCCGTCTCCGTTCTGACGGCGCTGGGCATCGCGATCGCCCTGGTAGTCATCGACCCCGGCCTCGCACTGGCCGTGTTCGCGCTGGTCCCGCCGCTCGTCGTCGGGTCGGTGTTCTTCCGGGGGCGCGCGGCGCGGGCGCACGCCGACGCCCGCGAGAGCCTGGCGGAGCTCACCGCCGAGCTGCAGGAGAACGTCACCGCGATGCGGATCGTCCAGGCGTTCCGCCGCGAGCCCGACACCCTCGACAGTTACCGCGACCGCAGCGCCACCTACCGCGACCAGCGGTTACGCGCCGTCCGGTACCTCGCCTACTACTTCCCCTACATCCAGCTGCTGTCGACGGCGGCGAGCGTGGCGGTGCTGCTCGTCGGCTCCGGGCGGGTACACGCCGGGACGCTGACCATCGGAGCGCTCGCCGCCTACCTGCTCTACATCGAGCTGTTCTTCGCGCCGATCCAGGATCTCGCCGAGGTGTTCGACGAGTACCAGGCGGTCATGGTGGCGCTGGGGCACGCCCGGGAGCTGATGGCCGTCCCGCCCGTGCCGGCGGACGCCCCGCACGCGCGGCCGGTCGAGCGGCTGCGCGGCGAGATCAGCCTCACCGGCGCCGGCTTCACCTACCCGGGCTCCGCCACAGCCGCGCTGCGGAAGGTGAACGTCACCATCCCCGCCGGCCAGACGGTGGCGCTGGTGGGCCGGACGGGCTCGGGCAAGTCGACTCTCACCAAGATCATCGCTCGCTACTACGACCTCACCGAGGGCACGCTGCGCGTCGACGGCGTCGACGTCCGCGGGTACACGCTGGCCGACTACCGGCGGCGGCTGGGCCCGGTGCCCCAGGAGGCCCACCTGTTCGCGGGCACGGTCCGCGACGCGATCGCCTATGGACGTCCCGACGCACCGGACGAGCAGGTCAGAGCGGCCGCGCGCACCGCGGGGGCCGAGGAGATGATCGCCGGGCTGCCCGGCGGCTACGGCTACCGGGTGCGCGACCAGGGCCGGAACCTCTCCGCGGGCCAACGCCAGCTCCTCGCCCTCGCCCGCGCCCACCTGGTCGGGCCCGACATCCTGCTGCTCGACGAGGCGACGGCTGCCCTCGACCTCGCCTCCGAGGCCGCGGTCGCCCGCGCCGCGGCCGAGGTCGGGCGCTCGCGCACCACGGTGGTGGTCGCGCACCGACTGACCACCGCCGCGCGCGCCGACCGCGTGCTGGTGCTGGACGGCGGCCGCCTCGTCGAGGACGGCACGCACGGCGCGCTGATGGCGGCCGGCGGCCACTACGCCCGTCTGTGGGCGGCCTACGCGCACGAGCACCGCCTGGAACTCCCGGCGGACGCCGGTCCCGCCGCGGCCCAGTGACCGCCGCTCCTGCGCACACCGCCCGCTCGATGACGCCGCCGCCGCAGAGCACGGTCGATCATGGTGTCTCGCGGAACCGGAACGCCGGTGCCAACCGGCGCCGGGCCGTGACGCCGAGCTACTTCCGACGCAGGACTACGAAGGCTGAGCGGGAGGGCTGTGGGAGGCGAGGAACTCCCA
Source organism: Frankia sp. Mgl5 (assembly GCF_023242985.1). Classification (NCBI taxonomy): domain Bacteria; kingdom Bacillati; phylum Actinomycetota; class Actinomycetes; order Frankiales; family Frankiaceae; genus Frankia; species Frankia sp. Mgl5. The sequence continues at coordinate 33,536 of NZ_JALKFY010000676.1, forward strand.
GATGACCCGGGTCGCGTCGGGGGCGTCCGGAGCGTCGTCGGCGCGTGGGCGGATCTTCGTTCCGCCCGGCCAGGCGTGCCCGCCCCCGCCGACGCTGTAGAGAACGACGTCAGAGCCCCGCGCGCACCCTGAGTAGGTCGTGCGGATCACGGTGCCGTCCGGGACGGCCGACGGTTCCGGCACCCAGGGCCCTCCGGGCCCGACGGTTCCGCCCGGGGCGGGGCCGCCGGGCCCGTCGACCCCCTCGACCTCGGGCATTGCTCCGCATGCGTTGTGCTCGGCCCAGAACTGGATGGCGTAGGCGACGGACTGGTCCACCCGGTCGTTCTCGGCGCCGACCCCGCGCCCCGTGGACCGCCCGCCCGCGTAGGGGACGTTGTCGTCGGCGGTGCCGTGGATGGCCAGTACAGCCACGGGCCGCGTGGGCTGGCAGCCGTCCACGTTCATGGCCCCGGCCACCGGGGCGATGATCGCGACCCGCGCCGGGAGCTCGCAGCCGATCCGGTAGCTCATCATGGCTCCGTTGGAGAGCCCGGTGACACCGACCCGATCCAGGTCGACGGGATACCGCTTGGCGAGGTCGTCGAGCAGCGCGCCGATGAAGGCCACGTCGTCGATGTCGTTGTCACGGGCGGATCCACAGCAGTTGCCGGCGTTCCAGGTGAGCAGACGACCACCCGCGCGGGCCGTTCCGTCGGGGTAGACGGCGAGGAAGCCGGCCTCGTCAGCGAGCTCGCTGAACCCGGTCTGCCGCTCGGTGAGCTCCCCGTTGCCTCCGCCCCCGTGCAGGACGATCATCACCGGCAGGTCGACGCCCCCTGCCGCCGGGGCGTGCGCACGGTAGGAGCGCTCACGCCCATCCACGGTCAGGGAGCGCACGACGGTGCCGGCCGCCGCGGCCCCCGCCGCCGACGGGGCCGCCGGGGCCGACGGGTTGCCCGGGATCACCGGCCCGCCGCGCTGGCAGCCGCCGGCCAGCAGCACGGCGACGAGGCCGAACCCGACAACCGCGAACGATCTGACGCGCATGTCACCTCCCGGACCCCAACCGGCCGGCACGGCTGCCGGCCGCCGACTGGGCGGACGGTAGCCGGCCGAGATCTGAGAGAGGTGTGAATCCGCGGGTCAGACGGCGGCGGCCACCCGGCGGCGGCGGGCGATCTCGGAGAGGGCGATGCCGGTCGCGACCCCGGCGTTCAGGGACTCCACCGGGCCCGCCATCGGGATGCGCACCCGCAGGTCGCAGCACTCGCCGACGAGCCGGGACAGGCCCTTGCCCTCCGAGCCGATCACCAGCACCAGCGGGTCGGTGGCCACCTGCAGCTCGTCGAGGGAGACCTCGCCGTCCGCCGCGAGACCCACGACGAACAGGCCCGACTCGGCGAACGAGCGCAGGGTGCGGGTGAGGTTCACCGCACGCGCGACCGGCAGCCGCGCGGCGGCACCCGCGGACGTCTTCCACGCGGCGGCCGTCACCCCGGCGGCGCGCCGCTCCGGCACGACGACGCCGCTCGCGCCGAACGCCGCCGCCGAGCGGACGACCGCGCCGAGGTTGCGCGGATCGGTCACCCCGTCGAGGGCGACGACCAGCCCGGGCGCCGCGGCCCGCGCGGCCGCGAGCACGTCGTCGGGGTGGGCGTACTCGAACGGCGGGACGGACAACGCGAGGCCCTGGTGGGGCGCGGTGCCGCACAGGCGGTCGAGCTCGAACCGGCCGATGTCGACCACGGCCAGCCCGGCCCGGCCGGCGAGGCGCCGGGCGTCGGCGACCCGCTCGTCGAAGTCCAGGCCGCCGGCGATGTACAGGGTGGTGGCGGGCACGCCGGCCCGCAGGGCCTCGACGACCGCGTTGCGCCCGACCACGAGCTCGTCGGTCTCGACCCGCCGCGAGCCGTGCGCCCCGGGAGCCCCCGCCCCGCCGTGACCGTGCGCCCCGTGACCGCCGCCTCCCGCGCGCCCGGCACCGGTGGCACCGGCCGATCCACCGGTGCCCCGCTCGGCCCTGGGACGCTCGCGCTCGTCGGCCGCCTGGCCGCCCGGGCGCTTCGCGGCCGCCCGGGTGCCGGCGGCGGCGACGGCCGCGCGCCGCTGCGCCGGATGGCCGGGACGCATCTCGGCCGGCGGCGTCGCGCCCTTGCCCTGCAGCGCCTTGCGGCGCTGGCCGCCGCTGCCGACCGCCGCGCCCTTGCGGTGGGAGCCAGCCTTCGCGGCCCGGCCTCCCTGACCGCCGCGGGCGATCCCTCGACCGCCTCGACCCTGGCCACCGGCCATCACAGTCCACCTCGTCACTAGCCCGTCGGGTCGTGAACCCGCCCGGCGAGCCCACGATCGTCCGACCGCGTCAGCTGGCCGTCCGCGGCCACACCGCGACGCCGGTCGTCCATCAACGGTATCCGTAATGAGCACATCACACGGCGGGCGCCGCCAGGCGATGACGTCGAGGCACCGGCCGACGAGCGGACGAGAAGTCCGGTCACGGAGCAGGCGACCGAACGGGCCACAGTGACGACCACAGACCGCACCAGTTCGGCGAGACGGTCCGCGAGGCGACGGCAGGCTACCTATCCTCGGTAGCAGGGACGTCCCCCGGCCGCTCCGGCGGTGCCGTCGGGCGGGCCACACCGCCCGGTGGAGGTGGCCGCGCGCATGGACAGGAGGCGCATGCACAGCGGGCGGATGTACAGCGTCTCCCGGCCCGGTCGCGGGCGGTGAGCCGGTGCCCTCTCCCGGCATAGACGATCTCGACGCTGCCCTGCGGGCGATCGAGGAGGCTGTCACGGCCCGGGCGGGCGTCCTGCTCGACCTGGAGGACAGCCCCGAACGCGCGCTGCTCGACCCGGCGTCGCTGAGCGGCGTCACCCGGGCCGAGGCACTCGCCGTGATCGCCGTCCTGGCGGACGTCTGGCAGGCCTTCGCGGCCCTGCGCGACGTCGCCGAAGCCGCGCGGAGCCTGCGCGGCCGGCGCTCCCGGGTGGACGCGAGGACCCTGGCGGAGCTCACCGCGTTGCTGTACGGCCCCTCGGTGCCGGACATCCTTCCGCAGGCGAAGATCCTTCCGGCACCGAGGATCGGCCCGGTGGCACAGATCCGCCCGATCGCGGAGATCCGCCCGATCGCCGAGATCGGCCCGGTGCCGGCGCGCTACGGGCCGGCGCGTTCCGGGCAGGTGCACCCGACCGAGCTGGCACGCCGGATGGACGCCGCCGTCGCCGCGGTGCGGGGGCGGATGCGGCTGATCCTCGGCGTGCGCAACGCCGTGCTGGCCGAGATCGCCGCCGGCAGCCGGACCATCGCCGAGACGAGCGTGCTCGCGGCCCGGCTCGGTCTCGCGCCCGGTGACGCCGGGCTGGTCGCGGCCCGGCGGCTGCTGGCGGAGCTCTCCGCCGCGGCGCGCTCCGATCCCCTGGGGATCCCTCCGGGGCTGCGCGCCCGTACCGAGGCCGCGGTCGCCGCGGCCGCGCGCTCGACTGGCGATCTCGCCCGGCGCCACGACGGCCTCGACGCCGACCTGGCCGCGGCGGGCGCGCTGCTCGCCGAGATCACCCGGCTGGACGACGCCGCCCGCCGCGACGCCGGGCTGGCGACCGGCCGCATCCGCGGGCTGGGGCCGCTGTACCGCCTGGCGGACAGCTGGCGGGACGACCAGCAGCAGGGCCTGGCGCCCTGGCTCATCCGGCTGCGCACGCAGGCGGCCGCGGGCCGTTGGAAGGAGTCGAGCCGGGGGCTGGCCCGCTGGCTGGAGGTGGCCGAGGCGACCCACCTCGCCGCCCAGCGGATCGCCGGCGCGAACGGCGCCGCGCTGCGCCGGCGGGAGGAGCTGCGCGGCCTGCTCGGCGCGTGGGAGGCCAAGGCGGCCCGGCTTGGTCTCACCGCGGACCCGAGCCTGCTTTCGCTCGCCCGCGCCGCCCGCCGCGAGCTGTACTCGGCGCCGACCGATGTCGAGCGCGCCGCCGGCCTCGTCAACGACTTCGGCGCCGCCCTCGCCGCCCGGGGCGGCTCGCCCGCGCCGGACGCCCTGCCCGCGCCCGAGGTCCTGCCCGCGCCGAACGTCTCGTTCGTGCGACCGGCACCGCCGCGGCGACCCGCGCAGCGGGACCGATCCGGTACGCGCACCCACCCGATCCCACCCCCGCAGACCGCTCCGCACCCGCGGCCGGCACCGGCACCGGCACCGGCCGCCTCGACCACGCGGCCCATCCAGGCCACGCCCTCCGCTCCACCCGCGCCTCCCGCCGAGCTTGCGCGCCTCGCCCAGCCCACGCCTCCTGGTCAGTCCCCGTCCCCCGTTCGGTCCGCGCCCTCCACACGGCCCAGGCATCCCACCCAGCCCACGTGGCCAGCACGGCGCACCCGGGGCAGGCGGCCCGCGGGGAGCGCCGGGGGCGGGAAGCCGGCCGGGATCGGGAGCTCCACCCGTCCCGAGGCGGTGACGTGACCCGCGGGCATTCGGTTCGCGGGCGCGACCGGGGCACACCGCGTGAGCCGGCCGCGCGCTGCCCCGTCTGCGCCGGGCCGATCGGCCGCGGCCGGCTCGGGCTGCCCGCCCGGGACCGCGGCTTCTGCCCACGCTGCCGGACCCCCTACTCCTTCGCGCCCCCGCTGCGCGCCGGGGACGTCGCCGGCGGCTACGAGATCGTCGAGTGCCTGGCCGAAGGCGGCCCCGGGCCCGCCGGTTGGGTCTTCTCGGCAGTCGACCTGCGCGGCGTGGCGGGCGCCGCCGAGACCACCGGCACGGGCGACCCGGCAGGCCAAGGTGGCCCAGGCTCCGGCGGTGGCGTCCCGGGGCGGCTGGTGGTGCTCAAGAGCGTGCGCCGCGGTGGGATGCGCCCGCCCGCGCGGCTGGGCCTGCGCCCGGGCCGCCGGCTGCCGCCCGACCCGCCGCTGCGGCATCCGGCGATCGTCGAGACGCTGGGCGAGGTCCGCCACGACGGCGTCGTCTACGCGGTGATGGAGCTGGTGAGCGGCCCGTCCCTGGCGGATCTGCTCCGGTCCCGGCGGGCGGCGCGCGGCGGGGCGCCGGCGCCGCTACCCGTTCCGGAGGCGGTCGCCGGGGTGCGTCGGCTGCTGTCCGCGCTGGGGTACGTCCACGACCGCGGGTACGTCTTCTGCGACCTGGCACCGGGAAACGTGGTGTGGGACGGCGACCGGGTGACGCTTATCGATCTTCAGGCGATCCGTGAGCCCGGGCGGCGCGGCGGCACCTTCCATGTGACGGCCGGTTTCGACGCCCCCGAGCTGACGGTGAGCCCCCCGTCGGTGGGTTCCGACCTCTACGCTCTCGGCAGGCTGTTGGCCACCGCGGTACTCGACTTCCCGAACAGAGCGTCAACCTACCGATACACCCTTCCCGCCCAGGAGGTCGACCAGGTGCTGGCTCGGCACGAACCGCTGCGCCGGTTCCTCCTTCGTGCCACCGCCGCCGATCCGGCGGACCGGTTCGCCAGGGCCGCCGACATGGCCCGCGAGCTCGCCGGAATCGCGGTGGACGGCGCCGCCGCGCCGGCCGTGGGAGCCGCCGCGGAGGCGAGAAACAGAGCGCCCACTAGGGAAAAGGTGGGAGAGGTGGCAGAGGTTACGGAGAGCGCCCGTGGCGAGGGCGTACTGGAGACAGAGCTCCGGCCGATCCCAGGAGCACGGGCGAGCGCTGGCACCGAAGGGGGCACCGAGATCACGGGCGTCGACGCATCTGGCGGATCATGCCACTATTCATTTCGGCGTACTTGGATTTGAGCAGGTCGACGTGATATATCCGGTCCCCACAGGACGGGCAGGAGGCACTCACCACATGGCTCCGCGCACACCGCCCAGACTCGCTGTCCCCGGCGGGCCGGTCCAGCGGCCGGTGGCCTGACTGTGGACCTCAACCCCCGGCACGGGCAGGGCTACCCCGGGCACGGCTATCCCCCCGAGCGCCCGGACTCGCCGCACCCGAATGCCGGCTACGCCGAGAGCTCCACCCACCCCGGCGGATACCCAGGTGACGATCTTCCAACCGAGAGCTACCGGGCGGAGGACTTCCGAGCCGATGATCAGCCTACCGAGAGCTACACGCCGGACCAGTTCTCCGGGTCCGCCTACCCGGAGAACGGCTACGCCGACAACGGCTATGCGGAGAACGCCTATCCGGACGGCGCCTATCCCGGCGCCGGCTACCCGGCGGGCACGGGTGGCTACCGGGACGGCGACTATCACCACGAGTACCCCGAATCCGCGTACTCCGAACCCGGCTACCAGGGTGAGACGTACCCGGACGACACCTATTCGGGCAGCGGATTCAACGAGGACGGATACGCGGAGGACACCGATCCGGCCACGATGCTCCTGGGCCAGCGCGCCGCCTCGGGCGAGGCGGACGACGACGCGCACGACGAGGTGATGCGCTGCCCGGTGTGCGCGGCACCCAACTACCAGGACGCCCGGTACTGCGAGGCCTGCGGTTTCGCCCTGACCGGCGTCCCGGTAGCCGGCGGCGACGAGGACCACCGCGAGATCGACCTCGGCCCGCTCGCCGGCGTGTGCGACCGCGGCGTGCGGCACACCACCAACGAGGACTCGATGGGCGTGGCGATCGTCCACGGCACGCTGATCGCGGTGGTCTGCGACGGGGTCTCGACGACTCCGGGCTCCGGGGAGGCGTCCGCCGCCGCCGCGGCGACCGCGACGGCCATCCTCGCCGACGCGGTACGCGCCCACGGGCCCGGCGAGGCCGTCCCGTACGACGAGCGGCCGGCGAGCCGGGCGAACGACGTCCTCGACGTTCTGGAGGAGTACTCCGAGTACGACGAGCCGCGCACCGCTCCGCGGCGGATCTCCGGTGGTTTCGGCCCGGACGAGGCCGACATCGCCCTGCAGCGGGCCGTGGAGGCCGCCCAGGCCACGATCGCCCAGCTCAGCGCGGCGGAGGGCCGGATGGCGCCGTCCTGTACCTTCGCGGCGGCGATCATCACGCCGCCGTCGGTGGACGGCCCCGGCATGGTGACCGTCGGCTGGGTCGGCGACAGCCGCGTCTACCTGCTCGGCCCGCGCTGGTGCGAGCGGCTCACCGCGGACGACACCTGGGCGGCCGAGGCGGCCCGGGCCGGGCTCATCCCGGCGTCGGAGGCGGAGACCCACCGGCGCGCGCACACACTGACGCGCTGGCTCGGCGGCGACGCCGAGGACGTCACCCCGCACACCGCCGCCTTCCCGATCGAGACCCCGGCCACCGTGCTCGTCTGCAGTGACGGCCTGTGGAACTACTCCTCGCGCCCGGACGTCCTCGCCGCGCTGGTGAACCAGCTCGAGCCGAGCGCGTCCGCGCTGGACGTCTCCCGCCACCTCATCGACTTCGCCATCGACCAGGGCGGGCACGACAACATCACCGTGGTCGCGGCGAGGGTGACGAGCTGACGATGCCGCCGCGCCCGCAGGCCGCCCGCCGTGTCCGCGGGCGGGGCCGCTCCAGACCCGGCCCCGGCTCCCGGCGGCGCTGCCGCGCCCGGGCCGCGGCGGGCGGATGAGCGCGTTCACGGCGAAGGTGTACCAGAACGAGTTCCTGCCGGTCGGCGGGACCCAGGTACACGCGGTGATCACGGTGACCTCGACGGGCGCCCCGGCCGCCCCCCCGATCGCGGGCCGGCCGACCGGGCGTCCGGAGCAGGCCCTGGTCATCCTGCTCGACTGCTCCGGCTCGATGGCGAACCCGCCCGCGAAGGTCACCCAGGCCCGCCGCGCCGTCCGGGCGGCGCTCGACAGCCTGCCCGACGGGGCATGGTTCGCGGTGGTGCGCGGCACCGGCTCCGCCGCGATGACGTACCCGCGCTCGCCCGAACTGGTTCCGGCGTCCGCGGCGACGCGGGCGGCGGCCTGCCACGCGGTGGACGCGCTCGAGCCGCACGGCGGCACCGCCATGGGCCGCTGGCTGCGGCTGGCGAACGACCTGCTGGCGACCCGGCCCGACGCCATCGGCCACGCGCTGCTGCTCACCGACGGGCAGAACGGCGAGATGGAATCCGAGCTGCTCGGCGCCGTCGACGCCTGCCAGGGCCGGTTCCAGTGCGACTGCCGAGGGGTGGGCACCGACTGGCGGGTGGAGGAGCTGCGGGCGATCGCCACCGGCATGCTGGGGACGGTGGACGCCGTCCCCGAGCCCGCCGGCCTCGCGGCCGAGTTCGAGCGGATCGTGGCCACCGCCCTCGACCGGGCCACCGACCGGGTCTCGCTGCGGCTGTGGACGCCCACCGGTGCCTCGCTGGACTTCCTGCGCGAGGTCACCCCGGACCTGCGGGACCTCACCGGCTCCGGCCGGGTCGTCGACGACCACTGCACGGACTACCAGACCGGGGCCTGGGGGATCGAGTCCCGGGATTACCACCTGTGTGTCCGTCTGCCGGCCCGCGAGGTCGGCACCGAGGTCCTGGCGGCCCGCGTAAGCCTCGTCGTCGACCACCAGCCGACGTCATCCGCGCTGGTACGCGCACTGTGGACGGATGACACGGCACTGGCCACCCGGGTCAACACGGAGGTTGCGCATTACACCGGTCAGGCCGAGCTGGCCAGGGTCCTGGCGGACGGGCTGGAGGCCCGTCAACAGGGAGACGACGTCACTGCCACACTGAGGCTTGGGCGGGGAGTACAGATCGCGCTCGCGTCGGGCAACGAAGCAACCTACCGCCTCCTACAGAAGGTGGTTCACATCGACGATCCCACAACGGGTACGGTTCGTCTGAAGAAAAACGTCGAGAAGATGGACGAGATGGTCCTCGACTCGAGGTCAACCAGGACTGTCCGGGTGAACAGGTGATCAGGTGAGCGCACGCTGCCCGGAGGGGCACCTGTCGCACGATCCCGACTACTGCGATCAGTGTGGGCTGCGGATCGTGGGCGGTCAGGAGCGATACGGCTACCGTCAGGACGACGCCGGGCGCGGCGCCGCGTACAGCGCGGGCGCGCCGGCGGGGCGTCCGGCGGACCCGTACGGGCGTCGGACGCCGGAACGGGATCCCTCGGTGCCCCCGGGGCCTTCGGGCCCCGCCGGAGCGCCGGGAGGCTATGACCCGCTCGGCATCCGGCGCGCCCCGGCCGACGCGCCAGGCGTGGCGGATCCGCCGCGGGGCGCCGGCCGCGGCGGCGACCCCTACGGGGGCTACGGCCGCGAGGGATACGCCGAGGAGCCGCGCTCCGGACGGTCGTACCCGGCGGCGGATCCGTACAACCGCGACGGGTACGGGCGCCCCGCCGACGAGCGGGCCCGGCCCGACGAGCGGGCCCGGCCCGACGGCCGCGGCGAGCGGCCGCGGGAGGGGCTCGACCCCTACGGCCGTGAGCGCGACGATCGCGGCCCCGGCTTCGGCGGCCGCGACGAACGCACCCCGCCCGGGTACGGGCGGGACGACCGCAGCGGTGCCGGCGGCTTCGGCGGCGGGCGTGGCGAGCCGGATCCCGCCGGCTACCCTCGCGCCCGCGACGACCGCGGCGGGTACGGCGCGCCCGACGGGCGGGGCGGCTACGGCCCTGGCGAGCCGGGCCGGCCGGCGCCCGAGGCCGACGACCGGCGCGGCTACCGTGACGACGGCTACGGCCCGAACGGCGGCGGCTACGGTGCGGACCCGCTCGGCGTGTCGGCCGCCGGCGCGACCCCGGTACCGGCCCCGGCCGGCACCCGCGACCGCGGCGCCGACCGCTACGCCCCCGCCCCCTGCCCGAACTGCCGCTCGCTGAACGAGCCGTCCGCGCGGTTCTGCGAAACCTGCGGGCTCGACTTCAGCACCGGCCAGCTGCCCGCTCCGGCGGGCGCGGTGCCCGTCGACGACGCGGGCGTGACCTCCCGGCAGACCGGGTCACGGCGCGGCACCGAGGCCCGCCACTCCACCGACCCGCGGATGGCCGACCCGCGCCGCGCCGACCCGAGGCTCGACGATCCTCGGCTCGGCGACCCGCGCGCGGCCGATCCCCGGATGGGCGGCGACCCGCGAGCCGGCTCCCGTGGCCGCGAGTGGGACGAGGCCGGTACCGGTGGCACGTGGGAGGCCGTCGTCGAGGCGGAACGCGAGTACTACGACAGCGGTGACGACCACCGCGTGCCGTTCCCCGCGTTCTACCCGCGCCGCGTCTTCGTCCTGACCGAGTCGCAGATGTTGATCGGCCGGCGCAGCGAGTCGCGCGGCATCCACCCCGAGATCGACCTCTCGGGAGCACCGGAGGACCCGGGCATCTCCCGGGCGCACGCGACCCTGGAGCGGATGCCCGACGGCACGTACGCCGTGCGTGACCCCGGCTCGACGAACGGAACCCGCCTCAACGACGAGCCGGACCCGATCGAGCCCGGCCGTCCGATCCCCCTGCGCGACGGCGACCGCGTCTACGTGGGTGCCTGGACGAGGATCACCGTCCGCGCGCAGTAAGCCCCGCCAGCCCCAACGGCTCAGCCCCACCGGCTTCTCGCGGGGCCCTCGCTGGCTCCTCGTCGGGGCCTCCGCCGGGCTACCGCGCTGAAACGTGGTGCGCCAGCAGCACATGGACTGACTCAGGCGACTCGCTTCGACGACGGGCCACGCGGACGACGGGCCACGCGGATGGCCGGCCGGCCCGGATCTCGCCCAGGCGGGCCGGCGGCCCGTCGCCTATGTGAGGTGCCAGCGCTGCCCTTCGGGCGTGTCCTCGATGACCACACCGGCTGCCGCGAGCCGGGAGCGGATGGAGTCGGCCTCGCTGTAGTCCCGCCGGGCCCTGGCCGCCGAACGCAGGTCCAGCAGGACGTCCATGACGCCGTCGAGCGCGGGGCGCAGCTCGGCGCCCGCAGTCGGCCACTGCTCGACCGGGTCGAGCCCGAGGACGGTCAGCATCCGGCGGGCGACGTCCACCCAGCCAGCCAGCTCGCGGCTGTGGGTCTTCGACAGCACCTGGTTGCCCCGGCCGACCACGCCGAACAGGGCGGCCAGCGCGCGGCCGACGCCGAGGTCGTCGTCCAGCGCCGCTGCGAACTCGGACCAGGCCCCGTCCGCGTCCGCGGCCTCGGTGCCCGCCACGCGATCGGCCTCGGCGGCAAGCGCCGCGGCCTCCGCCGGCCCGCCCAGGATGTCCAGGGCGTTGCGGACGAACGTCTCGATCCGGTCGTGCGCCGCCGCGGACTCGTCCAGGGTCTGCTCGCTGTACTCCAGCGAGGAGCGGTAATGCGCGGACAGGAGGTGGTAGCGCAGCACCTGGGGGCGTACCGCGGCGAGCGCGTCGGTCACGAAGAACGAGTTCCCCAGCGACTTCGACATCTTGGTGCCGCCGGTGGTGAGCAGGCCCACGTGCATCCAGTAGCGCGCCATCTCGCCCGCCACGCCGGCACCGGCCACTCCCGCACCGGCACCCCTACCAGCCACGCCCGCACCCGCCGCGCGGGCGCCAGCCGGCACGGCGCCGCCGGAAACGGCACCTCGGGACGCCGCGCCCGCGCCTGCGGTCGCGCCCGCGGCTTCCGCGACCGCCAGCTCCGCCGCGCACACGGACTGCGCCCGCTCGTTCTCGTGATGCGGGAACACCAGGTCGAGCCCGCCGCCGTGGATGTCGAACAGATCGCCGAGGTACTTGCCCGCCATCGCGGAGCACTCGAGATGCCAGCCCGGCCGGCCGGGGCCCCAGGGAGAGGACCAGGACGGCTCACCGGGCTTCACGGCCTTCCACAGGGCGAAGTCCCTGGGGTCGGCCTTGCCCGGCTCGGACTCCGGGGACGGGTGCATCGCGGCGGGCCGCTGGTGGGAGAGCGCGCCGTAATCCGCGAAGGCCCCGACGCGGAACCACACCGAGCCCGCGCCGGGATAGGCGAACCCACGCTCGACCAGGACGGCGATCATCTCGAGCATCTCAGGGATGTGCCCGGTGGCTCGCGGGGAGATCGTCGGGGGCAGGATCCCGACGGCCCGGTAGGCGTCCTCGAACGCCCGGGTCTGCCGGGTGGCGAGCTCCCACACGCTCGTCCCCGCCCGGTCGGCGTTGACAATGATCTTGTCGTCGATGTCGGTGACGTTCTGGACGAACGTCACCGACAGGCCGCTCTGCGTCAGCCAGCGCCGCAGCAGGTCGAACGCGAGGGCGGTACGGATGTGGCCCACATGCGGCGGAGACTGGACGGTGGGCCCACACACGTACACGCCCACATGACCGGGGCGCTGCGGCACAAACGGCCGCACGCGCCGGGTGCGCGTGTCATAGAGGTGAAGACCCATCTGTCAAGGGTACGGCCCCGCCGCGGCGACAGCGCCAAAGGGAGGTCCCCCGGGTCGGTCACGGCGGGCTCAGCCGGTGGTGAGAACGCGCTCCGCGACCACCCGGATCACCAGCCGGACCTCATCCGGACCGTCCCACTGGTATGGGGACCCGGTGTACTTGGTGGCGAGCTGATCGATGAGCTCCTTGCCGCCCTCCTCGGAGAGCGTGGCCAGCCCGCGGACCTCCACGTAGCTGTACGGGTCCCGCTGGTCGAGGAACATCAGCCCGACCCGCTGGTCGCGCGCGATGTCACGCTCCTTCGCGCGCCCGCGCACGGTCGACAGGAGCAGCTCGTCGCCGTCCCGGGCGATCCACAGCACGGTCAGGCGAGGCGAGCCGTCGGGACGGATCGTCGCCAGCGTCACGTATGTCGGAGCATCCGCGAGCGCCCTGACCGACTCGGGAAGCCGCGCCGCCATCACACTCCTCCGGGAGTCACTCACCGGGCACACCCTCTCACTCCACCCGGGATCCAACCTACGCCGATGCCAGTCAGGCATATCCCTTTGGCCACGACTTGACCCACGACCATTTCGGACGACCGCGGGCACTGACAGCCACAGGCACTGTCACGTGCGTCCGGTCAGACGGGTCCCGCCGGGCACGGGGTAGTCGGGCGCCGAGGGTCGGGGGCCGGGCCGAGAACGTCAGACGCGGGTGACCAGAGCCGTCGCGATGGCGGCCAGGCCCTCGCCGCGGCCGGTGAGGCCCAGCCCGTCCGTCGTCGTCGCCGAGAGGTTCACCGGGGCGCCCAGCGCCGCCGACATCGCCTCCTGCGCCTCGACCCGGCGCGCGGCCATCCGCGGGCGGTTGCCCACCACCTGGACGGCGACGTTCCCGATCAGCCAGCCGCCCTCGGCGAGCAGGCGCGCGGTCTCGCCGAGCAGCGCCGCGCCGGACGCACCGGACCACTCGGGGCGACCGGTGCCGAACACGGCACCGAGATCACCGATGCCGGACGCGGTGAGTAGCGCGTCGCACGCGGCGTGCGAGGCGACGTCACCGTCGGAATGCCCGGCGAGCCCCGTCTCCCCGGGCCACAGCAGGCAGGCGACCCAGCACTCCCGCCCCTGCTCGAAGGGATGGACGTCGACACCTGTGCCCACCCGGGGCAGCGACGGTTCGGTCACCGCTGCCCGTCGCCGGGTGCGAACTGGGCCAGCAGGGCCTCCGCGAGGACCAGGTCAGCTGGTCGGGTCACCTTGAACGCCTCCTCGGCGCCGGGGATCGTCGTCACCGGCACCCCCAGAGCTTCCACCAGGCCGGCGTCGTCGGTGACCGGCAGGTCCCGGTTCGCGTAGGCCGTGCGCAGGATGTCCCGCCGGAAGCCCTGTGGGGTCTGCACCGCGCGCAGGACGTCCCGGGGTGGGGTCCGCACCACCCGGCCGTCGGCGTCCACCTCCTTGACGGTGTCCGTCACGGGCAACACGGGGATGACGGCGGGATGGCCGTCGAGCACCGTGGTCGCGACGGCGTCCACCAGTTTGGCGGGCGTGAGCGGCCGCGCCGCGTCATGCACGAGGACCACGCCGATGTCGTCGTCCAACGCCTCGAGCGCGGCGCGGACCGAGTCCACCCGCTCGGCTCCGCCGGGGACGACGCGCACCCGCGGACCGAGGATCTGGCTGACCACCTCGACGAGGGTCGGCGGTGCCGCGACCACGACCTGGGAGACGAGCGTGGACGACAGAAGCGTCTCCACCGCGCGCAGAAGCATCGGCCGGCCCGCGAGCGGCCGCAGCGCCTTCGGCGTGCCACCGCCGAGACGCTCGCCTCGCCCCGCCGCCGGGACGAGGGCCCCGACCCGAGTGCTCACCAACTCCGGCCGCCGCGGCGACCGCGCCTACCCACCCGTGAGATCCGGGCGGGCGAGAGGCCCCCTTCCGGGGGCACTCCCACGGGGATGAAAATCCGCCGCAACCACGATTCGGTCGGAAACATCAAGCCTTCCGCTGACGTCGGACGGCGCACGCAATGCCGTCCCGGTGTTGCCGACCGCGCATGTTCGAGCCTGCCGGTATCAGCCGGCGAGAACCTCGTCGAGCATGGCTTCAGCCTTGTCCTCATTGGTTCCCTCGGCGAGCGCGAGCTCGCTGACGAGAATCTGCCGCGCCTTGCTGAGCATGCGCTTCTCACCCGCGGAAAGACCGCGTTCACGATCACGCCGCCAGAGATCACGAACCACCTCGGCGACCTTGTTCACGTCACCCGAGGCGAGCTTCTCGAGATTGGCCTTGTACCGCCGGGACCAGTTGGTCGGCTCCTCCGTGTGCGGGGCGCGCAGCACCTCGAACACACGCTCCAGGCCGTCCTGACCGACGACGTCACGCACCCCGACCATGCCGACGTTGTCGGCTGGAACGCGGACAGTTAGATCGCCCTGAGCGACCTTCAGCACGAGATAAAGTTTCTCTTCACCCTTGATGACGCGTGTTTCAATCGCATCAATCAGAGCAGCACCATGATGCGGGTAAACAACGGTCTCGCCGACTTGGAACGCCATGTGTCACGTGCCCCTTCCGCCTCTACCAGCGTAACACGCACGCATCGCCGCAGGTCAGACGCGCGCTGCTGGCCTGCCGTGGGAAGGGGGCAGCCGTCGTGTTCCGGCCACCCTCCGAGGCCGGCAGGTACGGCACGCGACAGACCTGGCACCGAGCCCGACCGGATCGGCGCAGGTCGGGGGCTATCAACGGGCGACGTGTCCGGTCTGGCGAAACAGATGGCGTTGCGGCGGAAGTTGTCCGGTTGTTGGCATCAAGAGCGTCGCGACACTACCGTCCCTACCCCGCCGGCCCCACATCGACCCGCCGAAGGTCCCCCGGAGCCGCCGTCCGCACCGGGCGTGTCGCGCCGGCTCGGTGGGCCGCTTCCCGCCCCCGTCCGCCGCCGCGCCCGCCCGCCCGCTCGCCCGCTCGCGCTCGCCGTGCGACCGAAGACGGGGCGTCCGCCGCGGGGACCGAAGACCCTGTCTCCCAGGGCCCTGCGGCCTTTCTCCCCCGGACCTGTGGAATCCGGTCGGCCCGCCCCGAGGGTGCCGGGCCCTTCCAGGCCCCCCTGTTCGGTGCGCACAACTGGCCCGAGTCATGACGAAGCGGATCCTCCGGACATCTGATCACGCAGATGACATCCGGTTGCGCGAGACGACAGGGAAACGCCATGCTCGCGGTCGCTCACCCGCCCCAGGCCGGCTCCCTTCCGCCAGCTCCACCCGCCGACCTGGTCAGACAGCTGAACCCGCCTGGACCCGCCCCCCGCGGCCACGGCTCCCCCGCCCACACCCGCGCCGCGGCGAACGGGTCCGACCTGCGGGCGGGTTCGCATGGGCCGTTCGGATCTGTTGCCAGCCGTCCGATCGGTCCGAGATGTCGAGCCCAACACGCTAGGCCGCACATAGCGGGCGCGGATGGCTAGTCTTAGCCCCGCACCCGCGGCTCCGACCTGGGACGCGGGTGACCGGGTGCGCTCCCGGTGCGCCACGCGGCGATCCACCGACTGGACGTCGCGACGGCCCGCACCGGTGCGCGCCGGCCGCTGCGGGCCCCCGCAACGGCCACCTGACCGGTCACGACCGATCGGCACCGACGCGCCAGGCGCGCCGGTCCCTGCGCAGGAGGAGCCACCGAGCCGTGAGCCGCCGTCTGGGTGCTCGTTCCGCGACGTCCACCATCCATGGGACGCCGCACGTCGAAGCCACCGAAACCGGTGGTCCGGGCCACGCCCCGGAAGTCGGCGGCGGCCCGAGAACCGCCCGCCGCGGCCGGGTCCGCGCGCGGGCCGCCCTGGCGACATCCGTCGCCGCGGCCGCCGTCGCCGCGGCCGCGCTGAGCGGATGCGCGTCCGGCACCGACGCCCTCACCAACTCCGCCCGCACCACGACCAACGCGGTGAGCGGAGCCGTTGGGTCGGTCACCTTGCGAAATGTCTACGTCGCGGGCCCGGCGAACGAGGGCGGGTCGACACAGATCATCTCCGCCGTGTTCAACGGTGGAGCGGAGGAGGACAGCCTGATCGGGATTTCCTCCCCCGCCGCCAGTAGTGGCACGGCACCCAAGCCCTCGATCATCCGTCCCGGTGCGGGCAACATCTACATCGCGAACGGTTCGGCGCCCACGCTGACCGGCCTGAACGAGACGCTGGCCGTCGGCGACGAGGTGCCCGTCACCTTCACATTCGCGAAGGCGGGCAGCGTCACCCTCGACGTGCCGGTCGAGGCCCCGGCCCCCGGGGCGTCCGGTGGCCCGGTGGCCCCGACGGTGCCCGCGGAGACCTCGGCGTCCCCGTCCGGCACCGCCACGCCGTCCAGCGGCGCGCCAGCCGAAAGCGGCGCACCGGCGGTCGGCGGCACGACGACCGAGCCCGGCGCCCCCGCGGAGAGCCCGGCCCCCGCTGGCGCCCCCACCGCCCCGACGGCCTGACCCACCCGCGGCCGGGGCAGGTCTCCGGGTCGGTGCCAGGAGGCAGGCTGCCGGGCCCCGACGACCGTCCGGCCGCCGTCTTCCCTTGATCTGCACGAAGTGTGGCGGGTCAGTAAGTCCATGGACTTACTGACCCGCCACATTTCTGTGAGCAGGTCCCGTTTCGGCCGCCGGGCCGCCGGGCCGCGGTTCAGCCGCTGGGCCCGGCTTCGGGGATCAGGCCCGCGCTCTGGTGCCGAGCAGCTCCTCGGCGGTGCCCTGAGGGGCTCCTCAGCAGTGCCCGGAGGTGGGAGCCCGCCCTGCTGCAGGTGGGAGCTCGCCCTGATTGTCGGACCTACCGGCTACGGTGGCCGCCATGTCGTCTACAGGTCCCGCGGCGCGGTCCGGTGCGAGCGCAGGACGTGCCTCCTCGCGGGCGGGCGCGGGTTCCCGCAACCCCGCGGGTGGTTTCCGGTGCTCGGCCTGCGAGGCCGAGGCCGTTCGGTGGGCCGGCCGGTGCCCGCGTTGCCAGGCCTGGGGCACCCTCGAGGCGCAGGCACCCGCCCCCCGCCGGGCCGGCGGGTTCTCGGGTGGGCTGGGTGGCACCGGTCGCATCGGTGCCGCGGCCCCGGTGACGGCGCCGGCCACCCCGGTCACGGCGGTCGACGTGACGACCGCCCGCTCGCGGCCCACCGGCATCGGTGAGCTTGATCGCGTGCTCGGCGGCGGGATCGTCCCCGGGGCGGTGATCCTGCTCGCCGGGGAGCCGGGTGTGGGCAAGTCGACCCTGCTGTTGGAGGTCGCCGCCCGCAGCGCGGCCACCGGGTCGCGCTCGCTCGTCATCACCGGGGAGGAGTCCGCCGCCCAGGTCCGCCTGCGCGCCGGGCGGACGGGCGCGCTGCATCCCGATCTCTGGCTGGCGGCCGAGACCGATCTTGGCGCGGTGCTCACCCATGTCGAGCAGGTCCAGCCGGCCCTGCTGGTCGTCGATTCGGTGCAGACCATCTCCTCCTCCGGCTTCGACGGGTCGGCCGGCGGGGTGACGCAGGTACGCGAGGTCGCCGGCGCCCTGATCCGCACCGCCAAGGCGCTCGGCCTGGCGACCGTGCTGGTCGGTCACGTGACGAAGGAGGGCGCCGTGGCCGGGCCGCGGCTGCTCGAGCACCTGGTGGACGTCGTCCTGCACTTCGAGGGCGAACGGCACTCGACACTGCGTCTCGTCCGCGCCGGCAAGAACCGCTACGGCCCGGCGGACGAGGTGGGGTGCTTCGAGATGCACGACTCGGGCATCCGCGAGGTCGCCGATCCCAGCGGGCTCTTCCTGTCGCGGTCCGGCGGCGCCGGGCCGGCGGCCGTGCCCGGCACCTGCGTCACGGTGACGGTGGAGGGTCGGCGTCCGCTGGTTGCCGAGGTGCAGGCACTGGTGGCGGAGGCATCGGCGCAGGTGCCGCGCCGCGCGGTGTCGGGGCTGGACGCCGCCCGGGTGGCGATGATCCTCGCCGTCGTCGAGCGGCGGGCGCGGGTCCGGTTCGGCCGCGCGGACGTCTACACGGCGACGGTCGGCGGGGTTCGGCTCGCCGAGCCGGCGGCGGATCTGGCGGTGGCGCTGGCCACGGTGAGCGCCGCACGCGACCGGCCGCTGCCGGGTGATCTGGTGGCGATCGGCGAGGTGGGCCTGGCGGGCGAGGTGCGTTCGGTGGGCGCGGTGCGTGCGCGGCTCGCCGCGGCGGCCCGATTGGGCTTCCGCCGGGCGCTCGTGCCGACCGGGTCCGGTGAGGCGCCGGAAGGGTTGACCGTCCAGGAAGTACCGGACCTTATCGCGGCCATTGCGCACATGTACGACGAATGAACCTGCTTTGGTGATTGCCGGATATGGTGAGGCCGCTGTGAGCCCGCACTGATCCGCATGCGACTTACCGATACCATTACGGCGACGGGCACGACACGGTGGGGGCGTTCGACGCACAGGACGTCGAAGAACAACGAGGGAGCCTGATGGCAGGACCACCCGGGGATGACATCTTCCGGGCGACACTCGCCGCGGTCGCGCCCGGTACCCCGTTCCGTGACGGTCTCGAGCGCATCCTGCGTGGGCACACCGGAGCGCTCATAGTGCTCGGCCACGACAAGGTCGTCGAGGGCCTGTGCACCGGCGGATTCGAGCTCGACGTGGAGTTCTCGGCCACCCGCCTGCGCGAGCTGGCGAAGATGGACGGCGCGATCGTGCTCTCCTCCGACCTCGCGCGGATCGTACGGGCCGCCGTGCACCTCGTCCCGGATCCGACGGTCCCGACCGAGGAGTCCGGCACCCGGCACCGCACCGCGGAGCGGGTCGCGAAGCAGACCGGCTTCCCCGTGATCTCGGTCAGCCAGTCGATGCACATCATCGCCCTGTACGTGGCGGGGCGGCGGTACGTGCTCGACGGCGCCGCGGCCATCCTCTCCCGCGCCAACCAGGCGCTGGCCACGCTCGAACGCTACAAGCTGCGCCTCGACGAGGTCGCCGGCACCCTCTCGGCGCTGGAGATCGAGGATCTGGTCACCGTCCGTGACGCGATCTCGGTGAGCCAGCGGCTGGAGATGGTCCGGCGGATCGCCGACGAGATCGAGAGCTACGTCGTCGAGCTCGGGACGGACGGCCGGCTGCTGTCGCTGCAGCTCGAGGAACTGATGGCCGGCGTCGAGACCGAGCGTGAGCTCACCGTGCGCGACTACCTGCCGGTCGGCTCGCGGGCGGGCAACGCCGCCCAGGTGCTCGCCGAGCTGTCCGCGATGTCACCGACGGACCTGCTCGACCTGA
The DNA here is from genome assembly GCF_023242985.1 of Frankia sp. Mgl5. Classification (NCBI taxonomy): domain Bacteria; kingdom Bacillati; phylum Actinomycetota; class Actinomycetes; order Frankiales; family Frankiaceae; genus Frankia; species Frankia sp. Mgl5. The sequence goes on from NZ_JALKFY010000676.1 coordinate 52,967, forward strand.
CCGTCATCGCCCGGGTGATCGGCTTCTCCGGCGGGGCGGACATCCTCGACCGCCAGATCAGCCCGCGTGGCTACCGGATGCTGGCCAAGGTCCCGCGCCTGCCGCGGATGGTGGTGGACCGCCTCGTCGACCACTTCAGCACCCTGCAGAAGCTGCTCGCCGCCGGGGTCGACGACCTCCAGGCGGTTGACGGCGTCGGTGAGACCCGCGCCCGCACGGTCCGTGAGGGGCTCTCCCGGCTCGCGGAGTCGAGCATCCTCGAACGCTACGTCTGAGAGCGCGCGGTAGGCGGTGCGGCGGCGGGAGGCGGCCGCGGGCGGGCTGAGGGCCGGCGGTGGGCGGTGTGCCGGGGCTTGAGACGATTCCCGCGATGACATCCGTGCGAATGGCTGACGAGGTGCTGGAGTGGTTCGCGGTCTGTGCCCGCGACCTGCCCTGGCGGCGGCCCGAGACGACGCCGTGGGGCGTCCTCGTCAGCGAGATCATGTTGCAGCAGACGCCGGTCAACCGGGTCCTGCCGGTCTGGGTGGAGTGGCTCAGCCGCTGGCCGACACCGGCCGACCTCGCCGCGGAGCCCTCCGGTGAGGCCGTGCGGGCGTGGGGGCGCCTCGGCTACCCCCGCCGGGCTCTACGACTGCACCAGGCCGCCACCGCGATGCTGGAACGGCACGGCGGCGCCGTCCCGGACGAGCTTGACGACCTGCTGGCACTGCCCGGTGTCGGGAGCTACACGGCCAGGGCCGTGGCGGCGTTCGCCTTCCGGCAGCGCCACGCCGTGATCGACGTGAACGTCCGCCGCCTGGTCGCCCGGGCTGTCGAGGGGGTCGCCGAGGGGCCGACGTCGGTCTCCCGGCGCGACCTCGCGCTGGTCGCCGACCTGCTGCCGGCGGACCCGGAGACCGCGGCACGGGCGAGCGCGGCGTTCATGGAGCTGGGCGCGCTGGTCTGCGTGGCCCGGGCGCCCCGCTGCGCCGCGTGCCCCGTCCGGGACAGGTGCGCGTGGCTGGCGGCCGGCAGCCCACCCTCCGAGGGCCCGGCCCGGCGCCCGCAGGGCTACGCCGGAACCGACCGCCAGGTGCGCGGCCGCCTGCTGGCCGTGCTCCGGGAGGCGACCGGGCCGGTCGAGCAGGCCGACCTCGACGCGGTGTGGGACGAGCCCGTCCAGCGCGACCGGGCGCTCGCCGGGCTCCTCACGGACGGCCTGGTCAGCCGGACGGCGCCGGGCGTCTACGCCCTTCCACGCTGACGCCCCGGGCCGCCCGCCCGGACGCCGCGGCCCTCTTTGGCATCCCGCGGACCATTTCACGGCACTTCGGTGCCGCCGAAGTGCCGTGAAATGGTCCGCCCCGAAATCAGGTTGGGCGCGGAGCGGGGGCCCGAAAGCGATATCCGATCCCGCGGATGCTCTCGATGAGCGGTGGATGAACGTCGATGAGGCCACGGGAAGTCACAACCGGGCGCGACGACACGCCGGGAGCGTCGGCGGAGTCGTGTCGCTGCGCGGCGCCGTCGGCCGCGCCGGAGATGGAGTCCCCGAGGCGGCGGCGCAGGCGGCGCACGTGCACCGCCAGCGTGTTCGGGTCGGTGTCGGCCGAGCCCCAGACCTCGGTGAGCAGGGTCTCCCTGGTGACGACCCGCCCGGCGTGCCCGAGCAGCAGGTGCAGCAGCCGGAACTCCCGTGGCGGCATGTGGACGGCGCGACCGTCCACGGTGACCTCGTGCGCGTCGACGTCGAGAACGACCGGCCCGGAGCGCAGCACGCTCGATGCGGCGGGGACCGTCAACGCGCCGGCCGACCCTGACCGGCCCGGCCCGCCGGCGGCCAGCCCGGCGGCGAGGACCCCGCTGAAGCCGCCGGCGCGCTCCGGCCCGGCGCCGAAGCCGCCGGCGCCCTCCGGGCCTCCGGGCGAGCCGGCGTGGCCCGCGGCCGGCATCATCCGGGTGCCTGAACCGCTCAGACCGCCCGAGCCGTCCAGGCCGGCCGTGACGGCCGCCAGGCCGCCGACGGCACCGACCATCGCCAGCACCTCGTGCAAGCGGTACGGCTTGCCCACGCAGGCGCTCGCCCCGGCCTCGAGCGCCGCCGCGGCCTGTTCCCAGTCACCGGGGCCGACCGCGAACAGGATGGGCGTCGTGTGCCGGCCCGCCACGGAGCGGACCGTGCGGATCACGGTGACGCCGTCCACCACCGGCAGCCGTGCGCTGATCAGCACGGCAGACGGGTCGAGCCGACCGATCTCGACGAGGGCCTGGGCGCCGTCGGTGACGACGCTGACCTCCACGCCCTGGCCGCGTAGTACCGGTAGCAGTTCGTCGTTCGCCTCGTCGTCGGCGATGAGCAGCGAGGGCGAGGGCTGCCCGTGATCTGGCGCGGCGGGGGCGACCGCACCGTCGCCCCCGCCGCTGACCGTCGGCCACACGTCGGGAGATCTCAGCCGAACTTCCCGGAGACGTAGTCCTCGGTACGCTTCTCCTTCGGGTTGCTGAAAATCTGCGAGGTGCGGTCGCATTCCACCAGCCGTCCCGGTTCGCCGGTCTTCTCCAGCGAGAAGAACGCGGTCGTCTCGCTCACGCGGGACGCCTGCTGCATGTTGTGCGTGACGATCACGATCGTGTAGCTGGACCTGAGCTTCTGGATCAGATCCTCGATCGCGAGGGTGGAGATCGGGTCGAGCGCGGAGCACGGCTCATCCATGAGCAGCACCTGCGGCTCGACGGCGATCGCGCGGGCGATGCACAGTCGCTGCTGCTGGCCACCGGACAGGCCGGCGCCGGGCCGGTTGAGCCGGTCCTTGACCTCGTCCCACAGGTTGGCGCCGCGCAGCGACTCCTCGACCCGCTCGTCGAGCAGGTTCTTCTTGCGGATGCCGTTCAGTTTCAGCCCGGCGATGACGTTCTCGTAGATCGACATCGTCGGGAACGGGTTGGGCCGCTGGAAGACCATGCCGACGTTGCGGCGGACGTTCACCGGGTCGACCCCGGGGCCGTACAGGTCCTCCCCGTCGAGCAGGACCTTGCCCTCGACCCGGGCACCGGGGAGGACCTCGTGCATCCGGTTGAGCGTCCGCAGGACGGTCGACTTCCCGCAGCCGGACGGCCCGATGAAGGCCGTCACGGTCTTGGGCTCGATCGTCAGGTTCACGTCGGCTACGGCCTTGAACTTCCCGTAGTAGGCGGTCAGCCCCGAGATGTCGATACGGGTGGCCATTGCTACCTCGACTCAGGTGTTTGTGCGGTCGGTCGGTTCGTGGAAGTAGGCAGTACCCGGACTGCCCACCGGTGCCCTGGGCGGACGACGACGGCCACCGCGGGCTACCTGATCGTCGCCCGGCGCGCCACGAGCCGAGCGAGCAGATTGAGCAGCATGATGATGATAATCAACACGAGCGCCGCGGCCCAGGCTCTGTCGATCGCGACCTGCTGTGGCTGTCCGGCCTGTGAATAGATATACAGCGGCAGGGCAGACTGCTCACCGGAGAACGGATTGAAGTTGATCGAGTTCGCGCCGAAGACGGTCAACAGCAGCGGCGCCGTCTCGCCGGCGACCCGGGCGACGGCCAGCATGACGCCGGTGACGATTCCCGGCAGCGCGGTCGGGAGCACCACCTTCAGAATCGTCCGCCACCGGGTGACACCGAGCGCATAGCTCGCCTCGCGCAGCTCGTCGGGGACGAGTTTCAGCATCTCCTCGGCGGACCGCACGACCACCGGAATCATGAGAATCGTCAGGGCGAGGGCGCCGGCGAAGCCCGAGAAGCTCTGCCCCAGCGCGAGAATCCAGAAGCCCAGCACGAACAGACCCGCGATGATCGACGGGAGGCCGGTCAGGACGTCCACGAAGAAGCTGATCACCCGGCTGATCCGGCCGGTTCCGTACTCGACCAGGTAGATGGCGACCAGCAGCCCGAACGGCACCGCCATGATGCTCGCCAGCCCGACCTGTTCGAGGGTGCCGATGATCGCGTGGTAGATGCCGCCGCCGGCATCCCGGGCCCTGATGCTGCGCATCGAATGCGTGAGGAAGTTCCCGTCCAGCCGACTCGCGCCCCGCGTCACGACGCTCACGATGATCGCGAGCAGCGGAATCAGCGCGAGGAGGAACGAGCCGAACACGGCCGAGGTGACGAGTCGGTCCCGCGCCCGCCGCGACCCCTCCACCATGACCGACGCGATCGTCTGTCCGACCCCGAACAGAATGAGCGCGATCAGGACGAACTGGATGCGGCTGTGGATGGACGTCACCAGGTAGAGCAGGACGGTCAGCGCGACCGCACCCACCGCTATGGCGCCGAGCACCGGCCGGCCGAGCGTCTGCCCGCGCAGGTTCAGCGAGCTGCCGCCGACAGGGGCCGGCGGCGCCGTCGTCGTCGCGGTGCTCATGCCGCGCGCCCCGAGAACTCGCGACGCCGCGCGATGACGGCTCGAGCAATCATGTTGACCACCATCGTGACGACGAAGAGAACGAGACCGGACGCGATGAGAGCGCCCTTTCCGATGTCGTTTGCCTCACCGAAGCCGTTCGCCACGTTAGCGGCGATCGTGTTTCCGGCGGGAGTGAGGATCTTCCAGGAGATGTTGAAGGAGGCCGGCAGGACGAGGGCCACCGCGATCGTCTCGCCCATCGCCCGGCCGAGGCCCAGCATGGAAGCACTGATCACACCCGGCTTGCCGTAGGGAATGACCGCCGTCCGGATCATCTCCCAGCGGGTGGCGCCGAGCGCCAGAGCGGCCTCGCGGTGCGTGATGGGAACCTGGGAGAAGACCTCCCGGGATATCGCCGCCACGATCGGGAGAATCATGATTGCCAGCACCACGCTGGCCAGGAACATCGAACGGCCGACCGTGCCGGCACCGGTGTCGAAAAGCGGGATCCAGCCGAAGTAGTCGGCCAGCCAGGACTGCGTCCCGTTGAAGTGCGGAGCGAGGACGATCAGGCCCCAGAGACCGTAGATGACGCTCGGTACGGCCGCGAGCAGGTCGACGATGAAGCCGAGCCCGGAGGCCAGCCGGCGAGGCGCGTAAATGGTGATGAAAAGCGCGATGCCGACCGCGACCGGAACCGCGATGAGAAGCGCCCCCACGGCGGAGACCAGAGTTCCGAACAGGAGGGCGGCGACGCCGAAGACGGGCGGGTCGGCGTTGGCTCGCCATTCCTCGGTGGTGAGGAAGTTTCCGGTGTTCGCGCTCAGGGCGTCGGTGGCCCGCAGCACCAGGAAGATCGCGATCAGGGCGATGAGCACGAGCAGGCTGACGCCCGCCGTCCTGGTCAGGTTCTTGAACACGACGTCGGCCAGGCCGACCTTCGGCTTGGCGTCCGCCGGCGGTGTGATGTCCGGCGGCACGAGTTCCGGCGGCGTTGTGTCCGTCGGTGCCACTCCCGGCGGTGTCGCGCCCGCCGCTGTGATGTCCGTCGGCGTGGTGCTCGTCGGCGCGGCCTCCGCCGCTGGTGCGGTGGCCGCCTCCGGGGTGGTCGGTGAACCGGTCCCCCGAGACCCGGCGTCGGCCGGGCTACCCGGCTCAGTCGTCATCCGTACCTACCTCGACTCTTCCTCCCTCAGGGGGCAGCCGGCGCGGCTGCCGGTCGGATCGACCGGC
>NZ_JALKFY010000676.1:58571-64042 GCF_023242985.1 Frankia sp. Mgl5
GCCGGGGCGACGGTGCCCCGGCCGCGGAAGGACATGCTGGTCAGCCCGTCAGGCCAGCCTTATCCGTCAGGCGATCTTGGCGATGACGCCGCGGACCTTCGTGGCGATCTCGTCCGGCAGCGGGGCGTAGCCGAGGTCCGCGATCGCGGACTGGCCGGCCTCGGACGCGATGTAGGTCAGGAAGCTCTTGAGTAGCGGAGCCTGGTCGGCGGGAGTGCCGGCGGTGCAGGCGATCTCGTAGGTGGCCAGGTAGATCGGGTAGGCACCCTTGGTCGCCGTGGTGTAGTCGAAGGTGAGCTTGAGGTCGTCACCGTCGGCGATCTTGGCGGTGCTGATGCCGATCGAGGCGGCGTCGGTGCTCACCTCGACGAACTCGTCGGCGGCGTTGCCGATCAGCGCGGTCGGCAGGCTGGCGTTCTCCGCGTAGGAGAGCTCGACGTAGCCGATCGCGTTGGGGGTGGACTTGACGGTCGAGGTCACGCCGTCACTGCCCTTGGCACCCTGGCCACCCGGCGCGGTCCAGTCGGAGCCGCCGTCGAAGGTCCAGTCGGACGCCGCGGCGCCCTTGAGGAACTTGGTGAAGTTGTCCGTCGTGCCCGAGCCGTCCGAGCGGTGGACCGACTGGATGGGGGCGTCCGGCAGGCTCACGCCGCTGTTGTCCGCGGCGATCGCCGGGTCGTTCCACTTGGTGATCGCGCCGGAGAAGATCTTCGCGACGTTCGACGCGGTGAGGTTCAGCTTGTCGACACCGTCAAGGTTGTAGATGACCGAGATGGGCCCGACGACCATCGGGATGTCGACGGCCGCGCCGCCGGTGCAGCGGGCGTCCGCATCGGTCTTCTGCTGCTCCTTCAGCGCGGAGTCGGAGCCCGCGAAGGTGACCTGCTTGTCGATGAACTGCTGGCGTCCCGTCGACGAGCCGGTGCCCTGGTAGTTGATGGTGGCGCCGTCACAGGCGTCCTGGTAGGCCGAGACCCACTCGTCCATCGCGTTCTTCTGCGCGGAGGACCCCGACCCGGTGATCGACCCCTTGGCGCAGTCGATCGCGCTGGCGGCGGTCGAGGGCGCGGTACCGTCCGCGGTGTCGGTGTTGTCGTCCGAGCCACACGCGGCCAGAGAGAGCAGCGCCGCGGCGGCGAGGCCCGCGACGATCTGACGCTTGCCTAGGTTCACTAGCAATCCTTCGTCCATCTGGTTCGCGCCTCGCGGCGCGGATCTGGTCCCGCCCCCCGGATCGGGGTGCCGGCGAGAATCGAAGCGATGCCGAGTGAACGAAGGGTGAACATCGACGGACATGAACCGCACTCAAACAGGAACACATCTCGGCCATGGGTTTCGACACGAGTCGACAACCCACACACGACCCATTTAGCTACTTTCAGTAGTTGAGATCTACACGCAGAGACATTATGGCCGGCGATGGAACGGAGTCGTGAGCGCATGCGGCAGGTGGCCGTCATCGGTCCGGGCGAGGCGACACCGGAGCAGGAAACCGACGCCGAGCGCCTGGGCGCGGGCCTGGCGAGGCTGGGGCTGACCGTCGTGACCGGTGGCCTCGGCGGCGTGATGGCCGCGGCCTCGCGGGGCGCCCGGGCAGCCGGCGGGCGGACCCTGGGCCTGCTTCCAGGCAACGATCCGGCCACGGCCAACCCGTGGATCGACGTCGTCGTCCCCACCGGTCTCGGGGAGGCACGGAACGCGCTCGTGGTCCGTTCCGCCGCCGCGGTGGTGGCCGTCGGACACGGCTGGGGCACGCTGTCCGAGGTCGCCCTGGCGTTGCGGACGGGCGTCCCCGTCGTGAGCCTGCGAAGCTGGGCGCCGACGCCGCCGGCGGGCGACCCGAGGCACCGCGATCAACCGACGTCGGTCCAGGTGGCCACCGGCGTAACGGACGCGCTCGCGCGGGTCCAGGCTGTTCTCGAAGCCGCCGTGCCCTGAGCGGGCCTGCCGCGCCGCTGGTCGCGTGGTCTCTCACGTGATGTCTCGTCGGCGGGCCGGCGTGGGTCCCCGTGGCGGCCCGCCAACGAGACCACTCCCAGGCACAAGGTCACGCACACCGCTTACAAGACACTGCGAACGCGTCATTTCGGACTTTCGATTACGCATACGAACCGGACTTTCGTCCCGCGTCACCAGACGTCCAACTCTGACCGGAGATCGTCCCTTGCCTTCCCGGCCAGCCGACCGTTTGCTATAAAGCAAACAAGCGGTAGCTGACAGCATTGCCTCATAACCGCAGAGTCAGGAGGTGGTTCAGGCTCGACCCGAATGCACGTCACGGCGACGACGACGCCCCTCCGGTCTCACCCGGGCTCGCCAGGAAACCGCCCGGAACTCCCGCGAGCTCGGCGACGGCGCTGCCAGCCGTCGCCATCGCGTCGCCGATCGTTCATGTCGAGTTCGGTCGCCGGTCACCGCAAGCACCGGGTGCCACCGACCGCGCTCCGCCCGCCCGAACAGGCCCGGCCGGCACCGGCTGTCCGACGGAACCCCCCCAGCTCCACCGGTCAGCCCCACAGCCGGGACCAGGTCCCGCCGGCGGGACCAACGCGCGCTGAACACACCTGTCTCCGATCCCGCCCGCGACACCGAAGTCGGTGGACCGCCAGCAACAGGAAGGCAGCATGCACGATGAACACCGTCGACACCGGTGAACTCATGCCGGAACCCAGACCCGTATCCGGAGGTCCACCGCCGTCGCTGGCGGAAGTCGTCACGGTCCGGAACGGGTTACTGGTGGAGCACGAGCTGGTCCTCGCCCCCGGCGCGACGGCGGCCGACCTGACCAGCGCCATGATCCTGGTACCGCCCGCCGCCGCCCTCGTCAGCCACCACGGTGACGTGGACCTCTCCCTCATCTTCCGCGAGGTCCCACGCCCGGATCCCGAGGACGCCGTCGCGCACTACTGAGCCGTCCGCCGAGCCGTCCGCTGTCCGGCCGCGGACGGACAGCTCACCAGCGGACGGCGCGGCAGAGGTGTCGCCGGCACGCTGTCCCGGCCGGGGCCCGCCGCATTCCGCGAGCGGTGAGTGCCCCCTTCCCATCGGCCGGTGACGCGCTGGTGACCCACTCACCCACCCGCCCGGCCCCGGCCGCGCACACCGGGGCCGGGCGGGCCGGGTCCGGTGCGGCCCGTCTCGGGGGGCGGGCCGTCTCGGGGGGCGGGCCGTCTCGGAGCCGGGGCCGGAACCGGGGCCCGTACGCGTCCGCGGGGCCCGTGGCGGTCACCTGGGCGGGCCGCGTCCGCCGGCCCGTCGTACCGAACCAATATCGTGGACGACGTGGCTGTTCTCACCCCCCGCTCCACCGACTTCCCGCGTTGGTACCAGGACGTGCTCGACAAGGCCGAGCTCGCCGACAACGGGCCCGTACGCGGCACGATGGTCATCCGGCCGTACGGCTACGCGCTGTGGGAACGGATGCAGGCCGACGTCGACGCCCGGATCAAGGCCGCGGGCGCGGTGAACGCCTACTTCCCGTTGTTCATCCCGGAGAGCTACCTGCGCCGGGAGGCCGAGCACGTCGAGGGGTTCAGCCCCGAGCTGGCCGTCGTCACCCACGGTGGCGGCAAGGAGCTGGCCGAACCGGTCGTCGTCCGTCCCACCAGCGAGACGGTGATCGGCGAGTACATGGCCAAGTGGACGCAGAGCTACCGGGATCTGCCGCTGCTGCTGAACCAGTGGGCGAACGTCGTCCGCTGGGAGCTGCGCCCGCGGCTGTTCCTGCGCACCAGCGAGTTCCTGTGGCAGGAGGGGCACACCGCCCATGCGGACGCCGCGGACGCCGCCGCCTATGCCCGCCGGATCGCACTCGAGGTGTACCGGGAGTTCATGACCTCGGTGCTCGCGCTGCCGGTGTTCGTCGGGGTGAAGACCCGCAAGGAGCGCTTCGCCGGCGCGATCAACACGATGACCTGCGAAGGCATGATGGGTGACGGCAAGGCGCTGCAGATGGCGACGAGCCACGAGCTCGGCCAGAACTTCGCCCGCGCCTTCGACATCGACTTCCTCGGGCCGGACGGTGGCCGTCACCTGGCGTGGACGACCTCCTGGGGCAGCTCCACCCGCATGATCGGTGGCCTGATCATGGCTCACGGCGACGACAACGGCCTGCGGGTACCGCCCGTACTCGCGCCCACCCAGGTGATCGTGCTCCCGGTCCGCGACGACGACGCCGTGGTCACGAAGGCCCGCGAGATCACCGACGCGCTCACCGCACTCGGCGTCCGGGCCAGGCTGGACGCCCGCCCCGGTCTGTCGTTCGGCCGCCGGGTCACCGACGCCGAGCTCAAGGGCATCCCCGTCCGGGTCGAGGTCGGGCCGCGCGACCTGGCCGCCGGCAACGTCACGCTGGCCCGCCGGGACACCGCCGAGAAGTTCCCGGTGCCGCTCGGTGAGGCCGCCGGCCGCGTCCCCGTCCTGCTCGACGAGGTGCAGGCGAGCCTGTACGCGCAGGCCCTGGCGCTGCGCGACGAGCGCACCTCGGACGTCACCTCGCTGACCGAGGCGGTCGAGGCCGCCGCCACGGGCTTCGCCCGGCTGCCCTGGCGCCTGGTGGGTGAGGACGGCGAGGCACGGCTCGCCGAGGACTCGCTGACCGTCCGCTGCCTGCAGACGCCGGACGGCGCCCTGCCGACCGCGGACACCAGGGACGAGGATCTCGTCTGCCTCGTGGCCCGCGCCTACTGACACGGGCACGGCTGGTCCGGTGGCCACCGGACCAGCCGGCGCAGATCCCAGCCGGCGCCAGCCGAACGAGGGCCGGGCCGAACGAGAGCCGACGGGCCATTCCCGCTTTTCCGGCGCACCGGCCCGACGGGCCTTAGCGGTGGAAACCGCGAGTAGGTGACCCGGTAACTGGCGCAGCTATTCTTGACACCGCGGACGGAAACATCGAAAAGCGATGGAAGTCCATTTCCGGACGGCGCCGCCCGCCATCGGACGCCCGCTGACGTGCGGCGGATGCCCGTGAGATGTGCCTGCGGGACGCGGTAAGCCAGACGCTCGGTGAAGATCCCGCGAGCGCTCTCCGACGATGTCCGAGATCCTCCCGAGCGACCGCGGACGGCCTCGTGGAGATCCATGGAGATCCGGTCCGGCTGGGCCGGGTCTACTCCACTGTCAAACGGTTGACTCCGAATTTGGCGTAAGTAGGATTACGACTCGAAATACGACGTGGCGGTCAGGACGCGATCGAGACGTGTCAGGCTCCACCGGGCCGCCCGCTCGGCCCGCCGGCCCGCCCCGGCACGCGTCCGAGAAAAGAGGGCGAGATGCGAACCGGGAGCGAAGCGGCGGGCACAACCCGTGGCAGGCGGCGTTCCGGTGCGCACCTCGGAACTCTCACCGTGACGACGAGCGAGTCATCAAAGATGATCGACATCAACGAGGAGTGGCTGTGAAGCGGTTACTGATCGACGGCAAGTTTGTCGAGACCGAGCGGGCGGTCGACTCGATCAACCCCGCGACCG
>NZ_JALKFY010000591.1:0-325 GCF_023242985.1 Frankia sp. Mgl5
GTCCTTCTCCGCGGCGATCAGCGTGTACTTGTCGGTCACTGATGGCGTTGCGCGAAGAAGGCGGTCGCTTTTGAGAGGAACTCGCGCTCCATCCGGAGTTCCCGGTTCTCCTTCTCCAGCTCGCGGAGCCGGGCCCGTTCGGACATCGACAACGGCTCTTCTTCGTTTTGATGTGCCCGCCGCCAGGTCGCGACCCAGCTCCCCAATGTTCCCTCGTTGATACCGAGATCTTTCGCGACCGCCGATGTGGGACGGCCCGAATCGATGACGAGTTTCACCGCCTCGTCCTTGTACTCGGGCGTGAACCGCCTGCGTGACTGACTCA
>NZ_JALKFY010000592.1:0-325 GCF_023242985.1 Frankia sp. Mgl5
GATCGTTAATATCCCGGACACGGTAGGCTATATGACGCCGAAGGATTACGGCAACATCTTCCGTGAGCTTACCTTGCGTGTGCCGGGCATTGAAAAAGTGAAGCTGAGCTGCCACTGTCATGACGATCTAGGCATGGCGGTAGCCAACAGCTTGGCAGCGATTGAAGCGGGTGCGACACAGGTGGAAGGAACGATCAACGGGATCGGCGAGCGGGCAGGGAACGCGGCGTTGGAGGAGGTTGCACTTGCATTGGAGACACGCAAGGATTACTATCAGGCAACCACTTCTCTGCATCTGCGCGAGATCGCCCGAACCAGTCAATTG
>NZ_JALKFY010000593.1:0-325 GCF_023242985.1 Frankia sp. Mgl5
CTCCGAAACATGTAAAAAAATCGGAACAGCAGAAAAATGAACAAAAAGCGCTGAATCTGCTTGCCAAGGTTGGGCTAAGCGAGAAAAAGGATGAATACCCGGATCGTTTGTCAGGCGGGCAGCAACAGCGTGTGGCGATCGCCCGCGCACTGGCGATGGACCCGCAGGTTATGCTGTTTGATGAGCCAACCTCGGCACTTGACCCTGAGATGGTAGGCGAAGTGTTGCAGGTGATGAAAGAAATGGCGCAAGAAGGGATGACCATGGTGGTCGTGACTCACGAGATGGGCTTTGCTCGCGAAGTAGCTGACCGGGTCATCTTCAT
>NZ_JALKFY010000594.1:0-325 GCF_023242985.1 Frankia sp. Mgl5
GGACAGGAGGGCACAAAAAAAACCACTCGGCGTCGAATGGTCCGCACGTGATTTTGGCCCGGCTGTCGGCATTCCGGAAGATCCGGTTACGGGCTCAGCGAACGGAGCGTTGTCCGGTTATCTTATCTTGGAAGAGATATTGCCCGCCGGTCAGCTCCATCGTCTGAAAATTGGCCAAGGGGATGCTATCGGGAGAGCAGGCATCCTATACGTTACGATCGTGCCCGGCGAAGCAGCGCCAATCATCCAGGTTGCCGGAACAGCGAATGTCACCATAGCAGGAAAACTGCGCTTGCCTGAATAAGCAGAAAACGCGGGCGTATTT
>NZ_JALKFY010000595.1:0-325 GCF_023242985.1 Frankia sp. Mgl5
CCGATACCCTGCTCGAATCGGAGCTGTTCGGCTACGAAGAAGGTGCTTTTACCGGAGCAGTCCGAAAAGGCAAAAAGGGGAAGTTCGAGCTCGCTGACCGGGGAACCATCCTGCTCGATGAGATTGGGGATATGCCGCTGCCGCTTCAGGCCAAGCTGCTGCGGGTGCTGCAGGAAAAAGAAGTGGAGCGGGTCGGCAGTACACGGCCGATGTCTATCGATGTTCGTGTAATCGCCTCCACCAATCGCGATCTGGCAGGCAGAATCAAAGAAGGAACGTTTCGCGAGGATTTGTATTACCGGCTAAACGTTGTCAATATCTCCAT
>NZ_JALKFY010000596.1:0-324 GCF_023242985.1 Frankia sp. Mgl5
TGGCACAGGATCGGCATCCCGCAGCCAACTCAGGAGCATGCCTAACCCCTGATCGCCCGCCCCTTCAGGAAAGACCCGCGCGATCCCGTGCAGAATCGTAAGCAGGCCGGCCGCGTAGGCAAAGCAGAGAAAGCGCAATTTGATCAATGCGAGACAGACGGCCAAAATCCAGAGAATCCAGAGGGAGGGCACCTGTACGACGATGCCCAAGCCTCCCGCCAGCACCGAAACAATCAGCCCACCTACCAAGCCCATGCCGATTGATCGGATCGTTTGCGCGAGCGGAGATTGAATGCGTACAGAAAACAACTGACGCTCCAGCAC
>NZ_JALKFY010000597.1:0-324 GCF_023242985.1 Frankia sp. Mgl5
GTACGACTGCTTGCCCGGTTCCTCCAAGATCAATCTGGCTGGTAGTGGATACCTTCACATCGGAACCATGTTGATAAAGCCCGTAAAAATATAAACCAAAGCAAGTGATGATCGAAACGACCGGTACGACCCCCCAAATATAGCCGCGTCGCTTTTTCCCCCGGAATGCCAAAAACATGATCGGCCCCACCAACAAGGCGTAGCCCCCAAAGGCTACAGCCAGCCAGAGAAAGTTGGGCGCTTGCAGCGACGGGAACGTTTGCGCGGCCTGAACCAACTGCCAATAGCGTCCGTCCCTGTTTACATTTTGGGCTCGACCCGTTC
>NZ_JALKFY010000598.1:0-322 GCF_023242985.1 Frankia sp. Mgl5
GGTGTTGCTATTCCCGTCTCGTGGAAGGAGAGTGCGCGTGAGGTGATGACGCGCGATTTTAATTTTTCCGGAGTGGCCAACTGGTACGAAGCCCGGTTTGGCAGCTTGCCGACCGTTTTGCCGGTGTTCTCTCCCAAGAAATCAGCGGTGCCGGCAACTGCAAAAACAGATTCGCAAGCATGGAAACTGCCAGCGGCCTGGAAAGCGGCGGAATCTTTTGACCCTGTGACGGGCAGGATGGTGTTTGAAACCGGGGGGGACGCCAATATTCGCAGCAGCGGTAAGACCGGTTGGGTTACCTATGTGGGAGAAAGGCAGGGGT
>NZ_JALKFY010000599.1:0-322 GCF_023242985.1 Frankia sp. Mgl5
CTATAGCGGCGCCAAGCGCCAACCTCTCAGGACGGCCAAGCCCGACAACTGCAGAACATGTTCGCAGCGATTTGGACGGGCGCATTCCATCTATTTTGGATGGCGGCAGCACAGGGGTGGGAGTAGAATCAACGGTGATTGATATGACCGTCAAGCCGCCAATGATCTTGCGTCCCGGCGGGGTAACCGTGGAGCAGATTGAGGCCGTAATCGGCGAAGTTGCCATTGACCCTGCATTTCTTGGAGCGATCGATACCCCCCGCTCTCCTGGGATGAAATATACACATTACGCCCCGGAAGGTGAGATGTGGCTTATCGAGGG
>NZ_JALKFY010000600.1:0-321 GCF_023242985.1 Frankia sp. Mgl5
CTGCAGCAACGTACGACAATTCAAGCGCCGCACTTCCCAAAAGCCGCATCCCTCTCACTTTTCCTGCCAGTTTTTTGACAATCTGATCAATGCCTATCTGTTCAGCCCGCTTATTCCAAAAGACGCTTGTGCAGAGCAACGCTTCTTCCAGCGACACCTGGCGGTCGAGCTTCAGCGGCATATCGTTTAGAAAGGCGCCCTTTCCTTTCGCGGCATGAAACAGCTCATCGCGGGACGGATCATAAACGACACCGACCAGACCCTCCCCCCTGTGGTACACGGCAATGGAAACAGAAAAATTGATCTGCTGGTGTACAAAGT